>NZ_MPJE01000068.1:0-87720 GCF_001975465.1 Chlorobium sp. KB01 | reverse complement strand
CGGACAAAGTTGATTGATTTTTTTTAAAATAATGCGACATCTTTGTTGACATATTCCGAGAGTGGACTTTGTGGACAACCAGTGGACTGGAGTGGACAGTCCCAAAACAAAGGCAACAGCGTCTGTTTTATCCCTCTTCAGCTCTTGTCCACTTATGTCCATTTCTGTCCACCATTTCTTCGTCCACTGAAGTACACTTTCTTTTAAAAAACGCGAAAAGCGCAGGGTGAGCTGCGCTTTTCGTATGGTTTACAATCCTGCAGAAGGAATCAGTCCTCTTCCGATCCGCGAAGGTTTTCCAGTACACCGAAATCCTCAAGCGTGGTGATATCTCCCTTGATCTCATTGCTGGTTGCAAGTTCACGGAGGAGACGGCGCATGATTTTACCGCTTCTGGTTTTCGGAAGACCTTTGGCCCATCTGATCTCATCAGGTTTTGCAATAGGTCCGATCTCCTTGGCTACGTGGTTGCGGAGCGCTTCACGGAGCTTCATGTCGCCGACATACTCGTCTTTCAGCGTTACGAAGGCTACCAGGGCGTTACCCTTGATCTCATCCGGACGGCTGACAACAGCGGCTTCCGCCACAGCTTCGTAGGAGACAAGTGCGCTTTCAACCTCGCTTGTGCCAAGGCGGTGGCCCGAAACGTTAACCACATCATCAACACGTCCCATGATCCAGATGTAGCCGTCATCATCCTTGCGGGCGCCGTCACCGGTAAAGTACATGCCTGGGAACTCCGACCAGTAGGTTTTTTCGTAGCGTTCGTTATCGTTGTATATGGTACGGAGCATTGAAGGCCATGGCTTTTTGATAACGAGGTATCCGCCTTCGTTGGCCTTGCACGGGGTTCCGTCCTTGTGGACAACATCGACGGCAATGCCGGGGAGCGGACGGGTTGCCGTGCCGGGTTTGGTCGGTGTTGCACCGGGAAGCGGAGAGACCATGATGCCGCCGGTCTCTGTCTGCCACCAGGTATCGACAATCGGGCATCTCTCCTGTCCGACCACCTTGTGGTACCACATCCAGACGTCGGGATTGATGGGTTCGCCGACGCTGCCGAGAAGTCGGAGTGAGCTGAGGTTGTGTTTGGTGACCCACTCGTTTCCGGCGCGGATGAATGCACGGATAGCGGTTGGTGCGGTGTAGAGGATGGTAACTTTGTGGCGGTTGATGATATCCCAGAACCGGTCCCACTGAGGATAGTTCGGAGCACCTTCATACATAAGCATGGTAGCTCCGTTGAGCAGCGGACCGTAAGCCATATAGCTGTGTCCGGTAATCCAGCCTACATCGGCCGTACACCAGTAAATATCCTCATCCTTGATATCAAAAACGTATTTGAAGGAGCTTGCCGCATGCACCATGTATCCGGCGGTGGTGTGCAGGATACCTTTCGGTTTTCCGGTTGAACCGCTGGTGTAGAGCACAAAGAGCGGGTGTTCGGAATCGACCTCGACCGGTTCACATTCGTCGGAAGCAAGACCCATGAGATCGTGCCACCAATGGTCCATGCCGTCGTGCATGTTGATGGTCTCTCCGGTGACTTTGAGTACGATTACGCTGCGGACCGAAGGCGTGTTGACAATCGCTTCATCCACGATATTTTTCAGATTGATGGATCCGCCGCGGCGTCTGGTACCGTCTGCGCAGATGACCATCCTGGCTCGGGAGTCATTGACCCGCTCGGTGATGGCGTGAGCCGAGAAACCGGCGAAAATAACGTTATGGACAGCTCCGACACGTGCACAGGCCAGAACGGCAATGACCAGTTCGGGAACCATGCCCATGTAGATGGCAACCCTGTCACCGGGTCTGATACCGGCTATTTTGAGTACGTTTGCAAATTTGCTGACCTGGCGATGCAGTTCGCCGTAGGTAAGCACACGCTGGTCACCTTCCTCGCCCTCCCAGATAATGGCGGCCTTGTTCTTTCTCCAGCTGTTGACATGGACATCAAGGGCATTGTAGCAGATATTGGTTTTGCCACCGTTAAACCATTTGGCATAAGGGCTGTTCCACTCCAGTACGCTCTCCCATTTTTTAAACCAGTGAAACTGCTCGGCAATTTCTCCCCAGTATGCATCAGGATCAGCATCAGCCGCAGCGTAGAGCTTTTCATACTCCGCCATTGACTTGACATGGGCATTTTTCGAAAACTCTGCAGGGGGCGGAAATTTCCGTTTTTCAGAGAGCACGGAGCTGATCGAATCGTTTGCAGAAGACGAGGTCACGGTGTTCTGTGAGCTTGGTGTTGTTTCGTCTGTAGCCATTGATACCAGATTTTATGTGTTGAAAAAAGAAATATACCCCCGTTAAAGGTATGTCAGGAACATGGAAAATAACCGGTTAAAGCGGAGAATAAAAAGCCGTATGACGAGTTTTTCTATTTCACGCTGAATTCTACATAAAAATTTTCTCCCTGCCAATATCTCCGGGCAGTTCACTTTTTCCGCTCGCTTATTTCACTGCAAAATTGACCAGCTTGTCCGGGACAACAATTTCGCGGACAATACTCTTTCCCTCAAGAAATTTAATGACCGATTCAACCTTCAGAGCCTCTTCAAGGAGCAATGCTTTCGGACTTTTTGCCGGAGCCAGGAAGGTGCCTCTCAGTTTTCCGTTGATCTGCACGGCAATAGTCAATACCGAATCTTCAACAAGCTCCGGACGATATGAAGGGAAGCGAGCCTTGCTGATGGAGCTGCTGTGACCGGCAGCTTCCCAGAGCTCTTCGGTAATGTGAGGAGCGTAAGGGGCAAGCAGGATGAGCAGGGTTTCCACAGCTTCGCGATTCCGGCATCCGGTCTTGTGCAGCTCGTTGACGAAGACCATCATTTCGGATATGGCGGTGTTGAACTTCAGGTTTTCGGTATCCTCGCCGACTTTCCTGATGGTTTTATGCATCTTCCTCAGCAGCTCTTCCGGCATCGGATCTTCTGACAGCTTTGCAGCAGGGCTCTCTTCATCCCGATCGGAATCGGAGTGGAAGAGTCGCCAGACTTTGGAGAGAAAACGGCTGATCCCTTCAATGCCGTTGGTGTTCCAGGGTTTTACCTGCTCAAGAGGCCCGAGAAACATCTCGTAGAGACGAACGGCATCGGCACCGTAGCGCTCAAGAACATGGTCTGCCGGGATGACGTTGCCCCGTGATTTCGACATCTTCTCATTATCTTCACCGAGTATCATACCCTGGTTGAAGAGTTTTCTGAAGGGCTCCCGGGTGCTTACGACGCCAAGATCAAAGAGTACCTTGTGCCAGAATCGGGCGTAGAGGAGATGCAGAACAGCATGTTCCGCTCCTCCGATATAGAGATCGACATTCATCCAGTAGCGCTCCTTTTCCGGGTCAATCAGTGTATTGGTGTTTGCAGGATCAATGAAGCGCAGATAGTACCAGCAGCTGCCGGCCCACTGGGGCATGGTATTGGTCTCACGCCGGAAATCGCCGAATTCATCACTTCCAAGGAGCCACTCCGCAATATTGGCAAGGGGAGACTCTCCGGTTGATGAGGGGTGGTAGGCTTCAACTTCGGGAAGAACGAGTGGAAGCGTGGTTTCCGTCCGAAGTGTTCCGTCTGCGTAGTGCTTGATCGGGATCGGTTCACCCCAGTATCGCTGCCGGCTGAATATCCAGTCGCGGAGCTTGTAGTTAACTTTTCGTGCACCAAGATTTTTCGATTCAAGCCATGAGGCCATGCATTCAAAAGCCTCCCTGAAGGGGAGCCCGTCGATTGATATTTCACTGTTTGACGAGTTGACCGGGATGCTGTTTTTCTCTTCAAATACCTTCTCCTCTACGTTATGAGGACTTTTGATTACCTCAATGATCGGGAGGTTGTACTGTTTGGCGAACTCCCAGTCCCGCTGGTCGTGTGCCGGAACCGACATGATCGCCCCGGTACCGTAGCTTGTCAGGACAAAGTCGGAGATCCAGACCGGAAGCGGCTCATTGGTTGCAGGGTTTATGGCATAGGAGCCGGTAAAGACACCGGTTTTCTCTTTCTGCAGGCCAGTGCGCTCGAGTTCAGTTTTCAGTTTTGCCTGCCGGATGTACTCTTTCACTGCCACGAGTTGCGGAGCGGTTGCAAGTTTTTCTGCAAGAGGATGCTCGGGAGAGATAACCAGATAGGTTGCGCCGAAAAGGGTATCAGGACGTGTGGTGTAGACCTTGAGTTTGCTTTTGTGGCAGCGGAGTTCAAAGTCAATCTCGACACCTTCAGATCGACCGATCCAGTTGCGCTGCATCTGTTTGACGTTTTCCGGCCAATCCACTTCATCGAGATCGGCGATCAGGCGTTCGGCGTAAGCGGTGATTTTAAGTACCCACTGCCGCAGGGGACGACGGATAACGGTGTAGCCATCGGCAATTTTTTCTTCAACCTCTTCATTGGCAAGAACGGTTTTAAGCTCTTCGCACCAGTTGACGTCAACTTCAGACATATAGGCAAGCCCCATCTCATAGAGCCGGAGAAAAATCCACTGTGTCCATTTGAAGTATCCAGGATCGGTTGTGTTTATCTCCCTGGACCAGTCGTAGGAGAAGCCCATTGCCTGCAGGGTCTCCTTGAAGCTTCTGATATTCTGTTCGGTTGTTATTCTCGGGTGGGTGCCTGTTTTGATGGCAAACTGTTCTGCCGGAAGGCCGAAAGCATCCCACCCCATCGGGTGCAGTACATTGAAGCCGCAGCTCCTTTTGTAGCGGGCGGTTATATCCGAGGCGGTGTACCCTTCCAGATGGCCGACATGGAGTCCTGAGCCGCTGGGGTAGGGAAACATATCGAGCACATAGTATTTTGGTTTATCGGCAGTTTCTGCGGTTTTAAAGCTCTCCTGCTCTTGCCAGTATGCCTGCCATTTCTTTTCTGTTTTTGAAAAATCGTACTTCATGGTGTTACGGATGAATGAGATCCCTGTCATACATAAACAGAGGTCAAGAAAGCGAACTCTCCCATAATTATGAACGGGAGGGATAAAAAAAAGCAGTGCAGATTTGGCTGCACTGCTTTTTCAGTGTTGTCATGTTCAGTCGTTTGCAGCGACAGGCTCCTGTACTGCTTCCGGTTCGTTCTCCACAGCTTTTATGGAGAGTGCAAATCGGGTTTTTCCGGTCCGGGGATCCTTCCGGACATCGACCAGTTTTACCTTGATCTTGTCACCGATATTCAGGTGGTCGCTGACTTTATTGACCCGTTCGGTTGATGATATCTCCGAGATGTGGACCAGTCCGTCAGTTTTTGGCAGGAACTCAACAAAAGCGCCGAGCTCGTCACGGATGTCGCGCACCTTACCGAGGTATACGGTGCCGACTTCCGGTTTGGCAAGCAGGGTTTTGATGGTGGCGAGCGCTGCATTGGTGCCCTCTTCGCTTGTGCAGGCAATGGTGACGGTTCCGTCATCATCAATGTTGATCTGTGCTCCGGTCTCTTCGGTGATGCTGCGGATGGTCTCTCCGCCCTTGCCGATAATCATGCCGATCGATTCAACCGGCACCTTGATGGTGGTGAGGCGCGGTGCGAACCGGGCCAGCTCTTCGCGTGACTCAGGAATAGCGTCATCCATTTTATCGAGAATGTGCAGTCGTCCTTTGCGTGCCTGCTCAAGCGCAGTTTCGAGAACATGGTAGTCAAGTCCGTCGATTTTGATGTCCATCTGGCAGGCCGTGATCCCATCCCTGGTGCCGGTTACCTTGAAATCCATGTCGCCGAGGTGATCTTCGTTGCCGAGAATGTCGGAGAGAACAGCATAGGCTGATCCTTCCTTGATCAGTCCCATGGCGATGCCGGATACCGGTTTTCTGATAGGAACGCCGCCGTCCATCAGGGCAAGTGTGCCGCCGCAGACCGATGCCATTGATGAAGAGCCGTTGGATTCAAGAATGTCCGAAACAATACGGATAGTATAGGGGAACTCCTGTTCGGTAGGGGCAACCATTTTAATGGCGCGCTCGGCAAGGTTTCCGTGGCCGATTTCGCGGCGCCCGGTGCTTCCGATTCTTCCGGTTTCGCCGACCGAGAAAGGAGGGAAGTTGTAGTGAAGCATGAACTTCTTGTCGGCGCTGTTGGTCAGGTTGTCCACTGACTGTGCATCTTTTTTGGTGCCGAGTGTGATGGTGACAAGCGCCTGGGTTTCGCCTCTGGTGAAGAGTGCCGAACCGTGGGCTCTCGGAATGATGCCGAGTTCAATCGATATCGGGCGGACCTCTTCAAGGGTTCTTCCGTCAAGGCGTTTGGAGTCGTCAAGAATCATGTGACGCATCACCTTCTTTTCAACCGAGTGGATCTCCTCTTCAATGATATGTTCGTTCAGGCAGAGTGCTTTTGCCGGATCGGCTGCTATATCTTCACTGCTGATTGAGGATTTGAATTTTTCAACGATGGTCTGTATGGTTTCGCGGTAGATGTGTGCCGTCTGGTCGGCACGATCTTCCTTTCTGAGCGGGGTGTAGGCAAGCTCTTTCAGGCGGTTTTCGCATGTCGAGCGAACCGCTTCGGTAAGCTCGGCAGAAACCTGCACCGGCACAAAAGGACGGTCCGGTTTTCCGACTGCAGCGGCAATCTCATCCTGGAGTGCGCAGAGTCTCTTGATAGCATCGTGACCGAATTTGATGGCGTCAAGCATTTCTGCTTCTGAAATCTCCTGCATCTCGCCCTCAAGCATGCAGATCGTGTCTTTCGTTCCGCCGATACAGATATCGAGGTCGCTCTCGGCCAGTTCGTTGACATCCGGGTTGATGATGAACTTGCCGTTGATTCTGCCGACGCGTACTTCACTCATCGCGTTGCTGAAGGGAATATCGGAGACCATGATGGCGGCTGATGCGGCAATGCCGCCGAGAACATCGCCGTCATTGATCTGATCGGAGGAGATGACCGTTATAATGATCTGTGTTTCGTAGAGGTAGCCGTCAGGAAAGAGGGGTCTGAGAGCCCGGTCGATAAGCCGTGCAGAGAGTACCTCTTTTTCGGAAGGGCGGGTTTCGCGTTTGAAAAAGCCACCCGGAAATTTGCCGGCAGCAGAATATTTCTCACGGTATTCAACCTGAAGGGGAAAGTAGTCCTGGTTTGGCGGAGGAGTTTTTTTGCTTGACACAACCGTTGCAAGCACCATGGTGTCGCCAAGGCGGACAACGGTTGCTCCGTCAGCCTGCTTGGCCATTTTACCGGTTTCGATAGAGAGTATCTTTCCCAGGCCGAGATCAATTTCTTTGTTGATAATCATGTAAATCGTGTGATAGTAGTGAAAAAAAATCTTTCGGGTAAGGCCCCGTTATAAATCTGTTCCGCAATTCGATTGCTTCGTTGGCCGGTGCTCGAAATCCTCATGTACTCCGTGTACATTCCGGTTTCTGCGCTCCGTCTGTCTCGCCCTCGAACCGCTCATTACGATTTATAGGGGGCCTTGTAAATGTAAGCTGTTCATTCCCGGCCTTACCCAGTGCAGACTTAGGCATGTTATCAGAAGGCTGTCAGTGAATACGTTTTTAAATATAGCACAAAAAAGTTGTTTCCGGTAACGTTGAAGCGTACGCTTCAGCTATGCATGGATTCTCCCGTTATCAATCAGTCGGACGGTTCCTGCCCATGCAGCAATCAGCAGCCGGTACTCCTTTCCCTTCCAGGCGGTTTCAGCCGGTTCAAACCCTTCTTCATCAACAAATTCAACATAATCCGCACGAAAGCCGGGGGTTAAGGAGATCATCTCCCTGATCTCTGCGGCAATGGTATGCAGTTTTGTTTCACCCTCGGCAACCCGCTTTTCGGCATGAAGGATTCCTCTGTGGAGAATGGCCGCATCACGGCGTTCCTCACTTGTAAGGTAGATGTTTCTGGAACTTACCGCCAGGCCGTTTTCCTCCCTGATGACGGGGGCTCCGACAATCTTGATGTCAAGATTGAGATCGCCTGCCAATGTTCGTATAATTGCGAGCTGCTGCGCATCTTTTTCGCCGAAAACAGCGACATGCGGTTTTGTGATATTGAAGAGTTTGGTGACAACGGTAGCGACACCGTTGAAAAGGTCCGGTCTCTTCTCACCCTCGAACCGTTTGGCGAGGGGGCCGCACTGAACCGTTGTTGAAAAGTTTTCGGGGTAGATGGTTTCTGCTTGCGGTGCAAAGAGGTAGTCGACTCCGGCAGCTTTGGCAAGAGCGACATCCTTCTCGAAAGGCCTCGGATAGCGGTGAAGGTCTTCGTTCAGTCCGAACTGACGGGGGTTGACAAAAATCGTAAGAATGACGGTGCCCGCACACTCCTGTGCGAGTTTCACCAGACTCAGATGTCCTTCATGCAGTGCTCCCATGGTCATGACCACACCGACAAGCTGCCGGTTGAGGCGAAGCTTTTCGGCTATGAGCTGCATCTGGGCGGGTTCAGTAATGATCTGCATGGTGCTCTTCTGATTTGTTTGATTTTTTGTCTGCGGGGTGAACAATAACGACAAACTCCCCCCGTCTCTTTGCATCGGTCAGGTGGAGGCGGATCTCTTCAATAGTTCCGGTGATATACTCTTCATGTATTTTTGTCATTTCGCGTCCGATAAAAATCCGGGCATCCTCCATGACCTTTTCAATCTCGTCAAGCAGTTTCATGATTCTGAACGGAGACTCGTAGAGGACAATCGAAACATGGAGCCCGGCAAGCTGTTCAAGCCGGGTTTTACGCCCTTTTTTATGCGGAAGAAATCCGGCGAAAAAAAAGTTGTTGACCGGGAGCGGGCATACCGACAGAGCGGCGGTTACAGCGCTCGGGCCGGGAATCGGAATGACCTTGAATCCTCTCTGGTGAAGGGCTTGCAGCATGGCGTATCCGGGGTCGCTGATCACGGGTGTGCCGGCATCGGTGGTAAGTGCGACATCAGTGCCCTCTTCAAGCAGGGCGATAATCTGCCCGATAGCCCGCAGCTCATTGTAGTTATGGTAACTGATGAGCTTTTTGCCTGAAATCTCAAGATTTTTAAGCAGAATTGATGCCCGGCGAGTATCTTCACAGGCGATAGCGTCACACTGCTGCAGTGTTTTAACCGCTCTCAGGGTAATATCTTCGAGATTTCCGAGAGGAGTGGCAACAACGTAAAGTGTTCCGCTATGTAGCTGTTCTGATGGCAAGTGTAGAGATGCTTGAAACGAGGATTTTTATTGTTCTGATCGAGCCCCGCAATTAATAGATAGCGAGCTCACTGGTAGATTCACATTGCTTTTAGTATAATAATAAAAATACGATAAACAGCGTTCAGTCAAAGATGAAGCTTCCACGGCGGTTACTCTCGGTCAACGATCTGAGGGTGCAATTTTTTCAGAGTCAGAGCGGGGGATTTGGTAAACCCCTGCCGATCAAGGTGGTTAACGGGGTCTCTTTTGATGTTTTTGAGGGGGAGACACTCGGACTGGTCGGAGAGTCCGGTTGTGGTAAAACAACGCTCGGGAGGGCTCTGATTCGCCTCGGTCATGCCGCAGTATCGGGCAGGATCATGTTTGACGACCGGGAGATATCCTTGATCAGCAACAGTGAGTTCCGGACGCTGCGCAAGGAGATCCAGATGATCTTTCAGGATCCGTTCGGATCACTCAATCCCCGCTTGACCGTCGGGCAGATGCTTGGTGAGGTTCTCGCTGTCCATAATATTGCCCGCAAAGAGAGTGCCCGAAAGAGAATTGAGGAGCTGCTTGATGTTGTGGGTTTGCAGCGGGAGTATTTCAATCGCTATCCCCATGAGTTTTCAGGCGGGCAGCGTCAGCGGCTCGGTATTGCCCGGGCGCTTGCGGTTAATCCGAAATTCATTATCTGTGATGAGCCGGTCTCGGCGCTTGATGTTTCAATTCAGTCGCAGATCATCAATCTGCTTAAAGATCTTCAGCGGGAGCTGGGGCTGACCTATCTCTTCATTGCCCACGATCTGTCGGTTGTTGAATATATTTCCGACCGGGTTGCGGTCATGTATCTCGGCAAAATAGTTGAAATTGCCCGATCCGGCGAGCTCTATGCCAATCCGAAACATCCCTATACCCGGGCACTTCTTTCGGCAATTCCCTCTCCGGATCTCGGCGGGAAAAAAGAGCGGATTATTCTGAAGGGTGATCTGCCCGGACCAATGCATATCCCTTCAGGGTGCAGTTTTCATCCGCGTTGTCCCGTTGCCATGCCGGAGTGCCGGCAGAAGGAGCCGCTGCTTAAGGAGCTTGATAACAGTGATGGCCATCAGGTAAGTTGCCTCTTGTATGAATAGTTCGCCAGAGAAAAATCGGGGATGCCGGCGTAAAAGCTGCCTTGTGCTCACTCTTGTGCCATTGCTGCTTATAGTCGTTCTGTTTTGTTTGTTCCGCTCTTCACATACACTGCCTGACCGTTTTGTGCTGAACCTTCAGCTTTCAGGTGATCTCAGCGAGATACAGGGTGAAAGCAGCACTCTTCCGTTTCTCTCTTCCAGGGAGCCGCTCTCACTGCAGGATCTGCTCTTTATTCTTGATCATGCCGCGGCTGATGAGCGTGTCAAAGAGCTGCTGCTTGAAATCGGAGGCTTGCACGCCTCACCGGCAAAAATCAGCGAGTTGCGAAGCTCGATTGAAAAGGTGCGTTCAAGGGGTAAAAAAGTCACCGCTTTCCTGAGCTCTCCGGAGGACAGTGATTATCTGCTTGCTTCGGCATGCGACGCTATTGTAATGGAACGGGGAGGCTATCTGCTGCTTGACGGATTGAAAGCCGAAACGCTTTTTTATACCACACCGCTTGGAAAGATCGGTATCAGGTTTCAGGCAGCTCAGTGGAAGCAGTACAAGAGCGGTATCGAACCTTTTACAAGAACCGGGGCGAGCCGCGAGTATTTTGAACAGATCGGCGGGCTGCTTGATGAGGTCTATGATGATTACCTTGGTTATGCATCCCGGCGGCGCGGAATCAGCCGCGATTCACTCAGCGGGATTATTGACCGGATTGCCCTGATCTCCGATTCCAGGGCCAAAACTCTCGGACTGGTGGACTCTGCAGCTTCGAGCTGGGAGTTGAAGCGTGCCCTGAACAGAAAAATAACAGGCAAAGAGCCGACCGGAGAGAACGATGCCCTGGTCTCCGGTGGAGAGTATCGTTCTGCTGTTGATTGGCCGATGAAGGGGGCGGGTGATGAGCGTATTGCCCTGATAACCCTTTCCGGTCCGATTGTTCGCACTGCGGGTGAAAGCGCTCTCGGTATGGGAGAGGGTGTTGATGTGGAGAGTTTGCGGCACTCGCTTGATGCGGCCCTTGATGACAAAAAGGTCAAGGCTCTTGTACTGCGCATTGACAGCCCCGGCGGCGATGCGCTTGCATCGGCGGAGATTCTCCAGATGCTTGACTCTGCTGCCGTAAAAAAACCGCTTGTGGTCTCCATGTCGGGTGTGGCTGCTTCAGGCGGCTATATGGCGGCTCTTGCAGGGAAAACGGTTTTCGCTTCGCCGCTTACCATTACCGGTTCCATCGGTGTTTATGCGCTCAAGCCCGAGATCAGTGCTCTTGTTGCAAAAACAGGTCTTGGTCGTGATGTGGTGACCAGGGGGCGTCTGGCTGATGCCAATAGCCCGTTCAAACCGCTTGATAAGGAGGCCTACCGGAAATTTGTGGCAGCTTCAGGTGAGATCTATGATGATTTTATAGGAAAAGTTGCACGCTCAAGGAGGATGCCGCTGACGGCGGTTGACAGCGTTGCCGGGGGACGTGTCTGGAGCGGAACCAGGGCCCTGAAGGCGGGTCTGGTTGACCGTACAGGAGGTTTGTTTGATGCCATTCATGCAGCCCGGCTTCTTGCAAAGATGGATATGAGCAAAAACCCCCGGATCATTCTCTATCCCGAACAGAAGAGCTGGATCGAAATGCTCGTACAGGGAAACCGTGCCGGGCTCCCGGGCATGATCGGTGCGGCATTTAAAAAACAACTCATGCAGGAGTTCCTTCCCGTCCGCCATCTCTCCTCAATTGCGGCGTTCTATGATAGGCTGATGCTCTCGGGCAGGGTGCATATGATGGCGATGATGCCCTCAGAGATTATTATTGAATAGGAGAGATAATTGCTCACTACAAGTAATAGCGAGGCTTTTGCTGAAGTCCCTCCCTCCCCGACAAACACTCTTTCTCTAAAATTTGTAGGTCAGGGAGCTCTGTGCACGCAGGGCATCGGCCGTGCCTGAGTTCAGATATCCGGTCCGCCACTCTGAAAGCTGAATGCCAAGAATAAGGTCCGGTGTGATTTTATTGATGATGTTGGCGAAAATGGTTCCGTTCACTTTTCTGCCCCCTGCGGGAAGGTCACTATCCCTGGGGTCGTCAATACCTCCGCCCATATTGATGGTGACAGATGGAGAGGGTGTGTACCTGACGGCGCCCCATCCTCCACTGGAACGAATCTCCCTCACTGTTGCGGTGTTGACTCCCTGACCGATACCGCCGAAATAGTCGTCAAGGTTGGTACCGGTAAAGTATTCACCGGCCAGTGTCAGTTTCCGGTTTACCGGCATGGATAGCTCAACACTGCATGACCATGAGTCAAGCGTTTGATGCGTTCCTGTTTTATCGGTGTCCCACTCCTCCTCTGCGTAGTGGCCCGAGAGCGCAACGGTTGCCGGCTGATCAGCCACCAGAACCGGTCCCGACCAGGCGATGCGGCCCTGGATGGCCGGAATTGCTGCATCCTTTCCCGGATCGGTGTTCCATGAATCGGCAAGCGTGTTTGCCTCTCCGATCGTTCTTGCTACGGCTGCGGTGAGTTCCACATGACCTTTTTCGCCGGCAGAAAATCCTTTGGTCAGCCGGAACTGTGGATGACGGGAGCCGATATTGCCGCCGCTCCACATCAGCGCGGGGTCATCCACAAATGGAATAAGCGATGAGTTGACATCCCACGTCTGACCGGCAAGAATGCTGAAATCCGATGCCGGCCAGTATGCCTTCAGCCAGCCGTGACGGAGTCGGGGATTCTGGTTGTTTTCCGTTCCTCCGCCAAAAAAGTCCATTTCGATGTTGCCCGTGAGTTTTATGCCTTTCGTATCCGGACCGCTCAGGTTTATGCCGATTCGTGTTGCACCCGCAGTCATATTCCACTCCCCGTCATTGTTGTTCAGATTCTCTGGACGAACCCACATGGCGGTATTGCCGGGATTGATTTTTCCGGAATCGTATGCGCCGTCGAGGCGGGCAAATCCGTAGAGCTGCACCTTTGCTCCGGAAGCAGACGATACGGTAAGGGGAGTGCTTGTTACAGGTTTTTCTGACGTTGGAACACTGCTCTTTACGAGAGCCTTCAGCTCGGCAAGCTCACGCTCAAGACGGTTGATGCGGGCCTCTATGGCAGTTGTACTCCCTGAAGGTTCTGCGGCCAGGCCGGGTGCGGCGGAAAAAAGTATACCGGCAAGCAGTGCATACCGGAAAGTTCCCCTTGCGTTCATGATCATGCTCCCTGTTACTGAGATTAAGGATGTCAATTGGCTATTGAATTGAATCGGTAATATAGAGAGCGGGGAGGCAATATTCAATTGAGGTTTATGGAGTTAACGAGGGTTTGATGGAATCAGAAGCTCCAGAAATCGCGGTCAAGGTTGCGGTACTGTATACCCTGTATGAGATGCTTCATCGCTATCTGCTCGGAGCCCTCAAGGTCGGCGATAGTGCGGCTTACCTTCAGGATACGGTCGTGAGCCCTTGCTGAAAGGTTGAGGCGGTTCATGGCATCCATGAGTTTTTGTGAACTTTCGGTGTCGAGACGGCAGAAGAGTTTGATCATTTTCGCATTCATCTGGGCATTGGTATAGATTTTTGGCGTTCCGTTGAACCGCGCAAGCTGGATCTTTCTTGCCTCAATGACCCGTTTGCGGATTGTTTGCGAGTTTTCGGCTGTCGATGTTGAAAAGAGCTCGGTGTTCTCAACTTTCGGGACATCAATGTGAATGTCAATGCGGTCGAGCAGGGGGCCGGAAATTTTGGAGAGATATCGCTGGATCTGCGGAGGAGTTGCCGTCAGGTTTCCGTCACGGTCTTTCAGTGCGCCCGCCGGGCTCGGATTCATGGCCGCAATAAGCATAAATCCTGCCGGATAGCGTGTCGTGATGGATATTCTTGAAACGGTCACCTCCCGGTCTTCAAGCGGCTGACGGAGTACTTCGAGGGCGTTACGGGTGAATTCAGGCAGTTCATCAAGAAAAAGAATACCGTTATGAGCAAGACTGACCTCTCCCGGTTTTGCATTTGAACCTCCGCCGATAAGCGCAATATTGCTTGTAGTATGGTGGGGGCTGCGGAAAGGACGGGTGACCATGAGCGGTCGTTGCAGTTCCAGCAGGTTGGCTACCGAGTAGATTTTGGTGGTTTCAAGGGACTCTTCAAAGCTCAGTGGAGGGAGAATTCCCGGCAATCCCTTGGCCAGCATGGTTTTTCCACTCCCCGGAGGGCCGATCATGATGACATTATGGCCTCCGGCTGCGGCAATTTCAAGAGCTTTTTTTGCCGCCCCCTGACCCTTGATATCGGCAAAATCAACAGGGTATTCCGGTTCCCGCTCAAAGAGCTCTGCGACATTTACGGTAACCGGAGCCTGTTCACTTCTGCCGTTTACAAGCTCAACGGTTCCGTTGAGGGTTTCCACACCGTAAACCTTGATGGTTGTATTTGATGCCGAGACGGCCACAGCGGCTTCGGCAGCATTAGCCTGCGGCACGATCAAGCGTTTAATCTTCTCTTTTCCGGCCATGATCGCAACCGGCAGTGCTCCGTTGATTCTGCGTACCGAGCCGTCAAGGGCAAGTTCACCGAGAATAAGTGTGTTTTCAAACCGGTGGCGTATGAGGTTGAGTGAGCCGAGCAGTCCGATGGCAATCGGAAGATCAAAGGCCGTTCCCTCTTTTTTTATATCGGCAGGGGCAAGATTGACCGTGATTTTTTTCGGAGGTATATCAAAGCCTGAATTTCTGATTGCGGTGAGAATCCGCTCCCGGCTCTCGCGGATGGCATTGTCCGGAAGTCCCACGACCGTAAACGAGGGAATACCTCCGGTAACATTGGTTTCGACCGCCACTTGCATGGCGTCAATGCCAATCAGGGCTGCCGCGTTAAGGGTTGAGAGCATCAGAGTCGGTTGTTGAATGTTTCGGAATTCCGGCGTATTTACGTAAAAATAGGTAAAATTAGCTGTAATTCCGCGTTTTTCCGACAGATCCGACAGATCCGACAGATCAGACAGATCAGACGGATCTGTCCGATCACCATTACCCTGTTGTTCTCAGACCTCCCGAAATTGCATTCACGGTCAGAAGGAGCTCGGGGAGCATGCTCTCCGCCTCCTCCTGCTTTCCCGAGTTCTTCAGCTCTCTCCATTGCCGGAGCAGAGTGATCTGCTGACGGTGGAGTATATCAAGTCCTTCACGGCGCAGGGAGATAAATCGGTTTACATTGATTCGCTGTGTTTCGAGCTGCGCTGAATAGAGCAGGTCGATATAGGTTTTTGTCCTGTGGTACTCCGCTTCGATCATGCCGAGAAACCTCTCCCTGAGGCTGCGATCACTGACCATTAAGGCATACTGGCGCATGATCTGCAGGTCAGCCGAGGCAATGCTCGTGTCGGCATTGCTGATGATGTAGCGCAGAGGAGGCCAGGCATGGCTGCGCTGACGGATCTCTTCAAACGCCTCAGGATTGCTTTCATGCAGATATTCAAGCGCACTGCCGACACCGTACCAGCCGGAGAGCGAGAAGCGGGCCTGGTTCCAGCTGAAGACCCAGGGGATTGCCCGAAGGTCTTCAAGGCTGTTTTTGCCGCTTCTTCTTGAGGGTCGCGAACCGATTCTGCTTGATTCAATGATGTCGATAGGTGTGGCCTGGCGGAAAAATGTGAGAAATCCCTTTGTTTCGATCAGCTCCCGGTATGCCTGGTAGCTTTTTTCCGACAGCAGGTCCATCATCGGCTCAAGCGGATGTACCCGATGTTCGCTCTGCTGCTGCTTTCCAAGTGCTCCGGCAACGCCGGCCATGAAGAGTTCAAGATTATAGACTGCGCTGATACGATTGGCATATTTCTGTGCAATGGTTTCACCCTGTTCGGTAAAGCACATACCGGTTTTGAACGACCCGTAGGGCTGAGCCTTGATGAAGCGGTGCGTCGGGCCTGCTCCACGGCTGATGCTTCCTCCTCTGCCATGAAAAAAAAGAATATCTGTTCCGCTCTCTTTTCCTGCAGCAATCAGAGTCTCCTGGGCACGGTAAAGTGTCCATGTACTGGTAAAAATACCACCGTCCTTGTTGCTGTCGCTGTAACCGATCATTGCCTGCTGGATTTTGCGCGGTTTTCCTGCCGCCTCTCTCCGGTATTCGAGGCTTCTTCGGGTGACCGGATGGTGGAGAAATTCAGAGAGAATAGCAGGACTTTTCCGGAGATCGTCAATGGTCTCAAAGAGCGGCACAACAGGAAGTATACAGGCGTCTCCATCTCCGGTCGGTGTCATCAGGCCGACTTCCCGGGCAAACAGATAGACAACAAGCAGGTCGGAGACATTTCTGGTCATACTGACGATGAGCGATCCGAGACCGTCGGTGCCATAGCTCTTGTTGTGCTTCAGCAGCACCCGGTAACAGGCGAGTACCGCTTCAGCTTCGGCTCCTGCACTCATATCCGGATGAGTGAAGGGCCGGGGAGATTGCAGTTCCCGATCAAGAAATACTCTTCTGGCTGTTTCATCCCATTCAAGAAACCCGCTTCCGTCAAGTCCTGCAGCCGTCATGAGCTGCGAAAGGGCAAGCTCGTGAATGTGGCTGTTCTGGCGTATATCGAGTGTGCCGAGATGAAAACCGAAAGTCTGAACAATCCTGTAGACCGGTGCAACCTCCATGTCGGCCAGATGCTGTGCTCCTACAGCAAGCAGGGAGTGGCGAAGGAGAGAGAGATCTTCAAGGAGTTCAACCGAAGCGTTATAGCCGCAATGGTTAGACGCTGCCGGGATCTCCGATTCAGGCGGAAGTGCGGCAATGAGCAGGTTGAGAAACTGGCGCCATGGCTCATGACGGTTTTTGCGGAGTGCATCACTGCCTTTCTCGGCGAGCTTTTTCTTTAAAGTCTCTATGCGCAGCACCAGTGGTTTTCCGGGAGACTGGAGCCGGTCGGAGAGGCTCAGTTTGGATGCAAGTTCATAGAGATGGTGCCTGACAAGTTTCAGGGCGCTCCGGCGCATTTCAGCCAGGGTCTCTTCAGTAACTTCTGCCGTAACGAGCGGATGGCCGTCCCGGTCACCGCCTACCCAGCTTCCGAAGTTAAGGCGGGGTAGTGAGCGGGGATCGGAGAGATGAGCGGGATCAAATCCGGTTTCCCGCCACGCCTGCTGGAGTCGCTTGTCAAGCATGGGGAGGGCTTCCGGGAAAATATTGTAGAGATAGTGAATAACATTGCGCCGTTCATCGTCGATTCCCGGCTTTTCGTAGAGAAGCTCACCCGTTCTCCAGAGTCTTTCGAGCACGCTTTTGATCTCACTTTTGATCTCAAGCTGTTCAAGCGGGGTCCACATCTGGTTTTCACGTTTGACCAGAAGCAGATAGAGCTGACGATGCTGTTCGAGCACCGTCTTTCGTTTGGCTTCAGTCGGGTGTGCTGTCAGTACGGTGTTAATGGCCACATCCGGCAGCAGGCTGCAGATCTCCTCCACAGGGATTTCGCGTTCACGAAACCGCAGCAGTGTTCTGCCCCAGAGTCCGGTGAGATGGGATAATCCCTTGTCGGCTTCCAGTGCCCGACGGTTCTGGGCGGCAGAGTTCTCCTCGGCCATATTGAGAAGCTGGAAAACAATCGAGAAGGCCTGCAGGGCCCGCTCCGTGTCGGGATAGTGTTCAAGGGGGAGGCTTGCACCCTGCCAGGGGAGGTGGTCGGCAAGTTTTTTCTCACCGAGTTCACACAGCACCTCCTGAAAGCAGTGGAGCAGAAAGGTGAAATCGCGTTCGGCCTTCTCGAAATCTATGACGTTGCTGGTAGTGGTGAGCATCACGGTGAGGCGGTTCCCGGGTTGATTACGGTAATTTTTTGATTTTTGCAGTATTCGAAAAAATCAACTCAGTTACAAATGATGTTTCCTGACTTTTGTCAATTACGATGAACGGGCAGGAGTAATACAAAAGCTTTTTAAGGTTTCTGTTTGTCGTCTTTACTATTTATGCTTATCTTGACTCTATAATTTTTTGGGTAAGCCACTAACACCTAACTCATTACCTGACATGGACAACAAATCAAATGGTAAGCTTGCTGCCCTGGCAGTAGGGGGAGCTGTCTTAATGGGGGCTTTGCTTTTCGGGTTGTCTTTTTTAACCGGCTACAAGCTCCCGGCAGACAATCTCTCTCCAATACTGACTCCCTTGCGCTCCTTTGCGGGGTGGCTTACGCTGATCTGCTTTGCCTCTCTCGTGATTATGGGGCTTGGCAAGATGTCCTCAAGAATAAGCTCCAAGTGGTTTCTGAGTTTCCCCCTGACTATTATCTGTATTGTAGCCGTGATGTTTGGATCGCTCTGGCTCAGACCTTCCGGGATACTGCGTTCAAACACCGGACGCACCCTCTTGATGGACGGCTCATCCATTCGTTCGGTTGATGAGCTGAAAGCCTATCTGGAAAAACCGGTACTCTCTCCGGGTGTTCCACTTGCACCTGCTGGATTTAACTTCGTTGCAGCAAAGGATCTCTGGACAGCCAAGTGCAATATCTGCCATACGCAGCTCTCCGTTATGGACGTGCTGAAAAGCAAGTACAAAAAGAGAGGCAAGATTGACGTGGTGGTCAAGAGTATGCAGGAAAAAGCGGGAGGTGCTTCAGGCATGATCAGTGATGCTGATGCTATAACGATCATGCAGTGGCTGAATGAGGGGCTTGATAAATACTGATCGAAAGAAGATCCGAAAGTTACATAAAGTATAAAAAAAGCCTCAGAGTGCTCCTCCGGGGCTTTTTTTATGTCCGGCGTTCATCGCGCAGCACTGTAGCTGACGCTGACGGTTTCGGTTATTCCTCCCCTTGCTTTCCATTCGGTTGTGACAGAGAGCGTTCGTGGCTGCATAACGCTGACCAGATCGTCGAGAATTCTGTTGGTGATGTTTTCGTAAAAGATTCCGGCGTTGCGGAATTCAAGGAAATAGTATTTCAGCGATTTCAGTTCAACACAGCTTTTATCGGGAACGTAGCGGATAGTGATGGTGCCAAAGTCCGGAAGTCCGGTTTTCGGGCAGACCGAGGTGAACTCCGGATTGACGATTTCAATGGTGTATTCCCGGTCCGGGTAGGTGTTGCTGAAAATTTCAAGGATCTCTTTTTTCATCTGGTGTGCGGTTTGGTGACGTTATATTGTTTTGTTCCGGCTGTTTGATGCAAAATAGAAATCCGGTTCTATTTTTCGGTAAATTCCCTTGATTTTTTATTGATCGGAAACCGGGGAGCTCTGTCCCCGCCGGCAATCCACTTTTCTGAACAGTTGACGTTAAAAAGCCGCATAATCATGAACTTGCCAAATACCGGGGCGGGAGAGGAGATAGAGCAACTCTATGAGGCTCTTGCCGGAGAGTATGATCTTGATGGAAAGCCCTATACCTTTGGCGGCCACTCCTTCAGCTTTCTCTCTGTTCTTGACAGTTATGCCCTTCTTGACAGGATATCGCCGGAGGAGTTTGTGAAGGATGAACAGATGCCCTACTGGGCTGAAATCTGGCCTTCCGCCATCACGCTCTCGACATTCATTGCCGATGAGCTTCCGCTTGAGGGGAAGCGCATCGTTGAAATCGGTGCCGGAGTGGGGATGGCTTCAATTGTTGCGGCCTGGAAAGGGGCGAGTGTTCTTGCTACAGACTACTCTGTGGAAGCACTTCGTTTTATCCGCTATAATGCGCTGAAAAACAGGGTGAAGGTCGAGACCGAAAGGCTTGACTGGCGGCTGGTGCAGTGCAGAGAGCAGTTTGACCTGCTCTTTGCCGCCGATGTGCTTTACGAGCGGGTGAACCTCCTTCCGATTGTTTATGCGATTGACAAGCTGCTTAAACCGGGAGGCGCGGCTTTTATTTCTGATCCGCGCAGAAGGCTTGCCGAGCAGTTTCTTGAACTGGCCGGGGAGAATGATTTTTCGGTTACCCCTCTGGTCCGGGAGTATCGGACAGGCACGGATTCGGTTGCGGTCAATATTTACCGGTTGATGAGGAGCGCAGAGCGGGCATGACCATCATCCAACAGCAGCTTCCGGTCATCTGGAGCTATCATGCGGGAGCCGGTGCGCTCATCTGGCAGTTCATGTTTACCGGCAATGGAGAGCTTATCGGTCAGAAGCGCTTTCCGCTGAGCCGCGAGGCCCTCTTTTTCAGCATTGAGACAGCAAGCGGAGAGTTTTTTTTTGATGACTATCTCCTGACGGACACTCGCCATCCAATCACCTCCGGTGAGGGGTGGTTTACCGGTTTTGAAACAACATCCCGTGATCTGTTCTATTGCCACCTTTATCAACCGCAAAGTCCGGAGCATCAGGGTATATGGGCGCTGGATGGGAAGAGCGGGCGTGTTGTATGGTCACGCAGAGATATTATTTTTGCCGCGAATCTCGAGCATGAGTTTCTGGTCTACCGGCTATCGGTTTTCGCCGGTTTTCCCGAAAGACATTTTATCCTTATTGACCCGGAGAGTGGTGAAGATCTCCGCCATCTCGGCAGTGAGAGTATGTCGGTCAGTGAGATAAGGGCCCAGCTTGTTCCTGAAGAGGAGCGCCAGCAGGTTATTCTGCCTGAGTTTGTCTCTGAAGGTATGGCGCTCGAACACCTTGCGCTGCAGCGTGTTGGTGTTGCCGGGTCGGAACGGTGTGAATGTATTGTGCAGGGTGCACTGACTGTTGCCGCGCTGCATGAAGCGGCTGATCACCCCGGTTTATGGAACTCCCGGCTCATGGTGTGGCAAAACGACCGGCTGGTTTATGCTGACAGGATGGAGAGCGGTGTCGAGAAGCCGGGTTTGAACAATTTCCTGATCCGTGGTGTTCATTTGTATTACATTAAAAATAAAGCGGAACTTCTCTGTGTAGCACTCTCATGAAGGATTCATCCTCATCCTGGTTTACCATTCCGGCGGCTGAAGAGTACAAGCCTCTCGGCGACTTTCTCAGCGCGCTCCGGAGCAGAAAAAACCTTTCACCCAATACGCTGAAAGCATACCGGGGTGATCTGATTCAGTATTTTTCCTTTCTTCTGCACCATTTCAGGCTTGATGATCTGAACGGTTTTGCTCTCGATCAGGTTAAGGCTGTAGATGTGAGGCTTTTTATGGGAGCGCTGATAGAGAGAGGAGTCAAGCCGCGTTCAATTGCACGAAAACTTGCTTCGGTTAAAAGTTTCTATCGCTATCAGCAGGAGACGGGCAAGATAACGGGCTCCCTCTTTTCCTTTATAGCAACACCCCGTTATCCGAAGCGTGTCCCGGCTTTTTTAACCGAACAGCAGACAGAGAAGCTTTTTAATGAAGAGCTCGCTTCCGGAGCCGCACCATTCCGGCAGCGTGAAAAGAGCCCGATCGAGGAGGAGTTTGTTTCGGAGCGTGACCGGAGCATTCTTGAGCTGCTCTACAGTTGTGGTCTCCGGGTCTCGGAACTTACCGGGCTGACAACCGACCGGCTTGATCTTGACAGCGGCTATGTGAAACTGATTGGCAAAGGGCGCAAGCAGCGGATTGTTCCCGTCGGGGGAGCTGCGCTTCAGGCACTTAAAAAATATTTTGAAGTCCGGCGAAACTTCTTTAGAATATCTCTGAAGGGGAGAGCTGAATCGATAAACTATGTATTTGTAACAAAAAAGGGTAAACAGCTGTATCCCATGCTTGTCCAGCGATTGACCAGAAAATATCTTGTTTCGGTCACCGAGCAGAAACAGAAAAATCCACATATACTGCGTCACAGTTTTGCCACACACCTGATGAACAGCGGGGCTGACCTTACCAGCGTCAGTGAAATGCTCGGTCACAGTAATCTTTCAACAACCGAGATATATACCCATGTTACCTTTGATCGCCTGAAGGAGGTATACCGCAAAGCGCATCCCAGGGCATAGATTATTCCTGCTCCGGTTTACTCCAGAAACCAGGGGCGTGTTCCTTCTTTACGTTCACCATATATTTAACGGAGGTTGTTATGACAAAAGTTGTTGCCAATGAACCGCTCAATGTTAAGGTTACCCTGCGCCATTCCAATAATCACGCGACTATAGAGGAGTATGCCCGCAATGCCGTGCTTCCGCTTTCCCGGATTTTCCCCGGAATAATCAGTTGTCATGTTATTCTGGATCATCAGAAGAATGACTTTGAAAAGAACAAGCTTGCAGAGATAACGGTGAATGTTCCGCAGCATGTGCTTGTTGCCAAGGATGCGGGAGTGGCCTACGAACAGTGTATCGATAACTGCGTCGAAGCAATGAGCCGTCAGCTGCTCAAATACAAGGAAAAACAGTCATAACTCGCTCTTAATGACTATTGCGGGGTCTTTTATGGATTGGCCCCGCAGTTTTTTTTCACACCTCCATTGCCAAACCCATGAATCTTGATCAGAAAGGATTAAAAAAGCGATCGATAACGGTCGCCTATTTTTTTAATACGATCGGCAAGAAGCACGATATCAAGTTGCGGCGTCTGAACAATGTTGATGAAGAGAAGCGCCGGATTTTTGAGCGCGATCTTCACCGTCCCGGACTTGCTCTTGCCGGATTTACCAATCTCTTTACCTACAAGCGGGTACAGATTCTGGGAAATACGGAGACAAGGTTTCTCAATCATCTGAATGAGGATGAGCGCAAACGGGTGTTTGAAAATCTTGTGCGCTTCAAGATGCCCTGCATTATTCTGACCAGCAACAACAAACTGCCTCCGGAGCTGCTCACCATGGCAACCAAAGCGGGCATTCCGGTATACATTACCCGCCACTCTTCAACGAAAACAGTCTATCTTGTTACCGGCTTTCTTGATGAACAGTTTTCACTCTACCAGCAGTATCACGGTTCAATGGTTGATGTCTACGGGGTCGGTGTGCTGTTGACCGGCAAGAGCGGCCTCGGAAAGTCCGAAATAGCCCTTGATCTTGTCGAGCGGGGTCACGGGCTGGTCGCTGACGATGTTGTTGTAATACATCGAAAGGGGGAGTCTATGGTGCTGAGTGCCAAACGAAACAATATTGTTGATCATTTCATGGAAATTCGCGGGCTCGGCGTTGTTGATGTCAAGGCGACCTTCGGTATTCGGGCGATTCGCGATGTCAAGGAGGTGCTGGTGGTGGTTGAGCTGCTGGAGTGGAACAAGGAGATGGGCTATGAACGGCTGGGTCTTGATACCAAATTCACTAAAATTCTCGGTGTCGATGTTCCGCTTGTACAATTGCCTATATTTCCGGGTAAAAATATTACAGTTATCATTGAGGTTGTTGCCCTTAATTTCCTGCTGAAGCGGTACTCGAATTATGTTGCGGCTGAAGCCCTGACCGAGAGGATAAAACAAGTAATCGATAATGACAGAATACAGGAAAATTTTGAGGAGTGAGTTCCTATACGCCCGGAATTTTTCTTTCTCCGGCCTGGCGCTAAGCCTGCTGACAGCTCTCGCCCTGTTTGGCATGAGTGGATGCGGTCGGCAAAAAGGGGGCAGTGAACACTCACTCATGGGTCAGGCGGCCATGGATTCTACCCTTGTCATTGCCATGCTTGGCGATGCTGACTACCTTAATCCTGTACTTGGCAGTACGGTGACTTCAGGCAATATCATGGGGCTGATCTATCCTTCGCTGCTTCAGACCGAGTTTGATACGACGACGGGACTGCTTAATTATATGGCGCTTGAAAAAAAACTGCGGGAGAGTCCGCCCGGCCAGGCAAAAAAAACACCCCGGGCCGCAGTTGCCAGGAGATGGCAGATGTCAGCGGATCATAAATCCATAACCTACACCCTCAGAAATGATGTATTCTGGAATGACGGCAAGCGGATTGTATCGGGTGATTTCAAGTTTTCCTATAAACTCTATGGCAATCCGGTCATTGCCAGTGCCCGTCAGCAGTATCTTGCAGAACTGGTCGGAGCTGACAAAGGCCGTATAGATTTTGACAGGGCAATAGAGACCCCTGATGATACAACGCTGATTTTCAGGTTTTACAAACCGGTTGCGGAGCATCTTGCCCTTTATCATACCTCGCTGACACCTCTGCCCATGCACCGCTGGAAAGATGTCAAACCTGAAGAGTTCCGTCACTCACCGCTCAATCTCGAACCGCTTGGTGCCGGTCCCTACGAGCTGAAGAGATGGCAGCAGCAGCAGCAGATGATTCTGGTTTCAAGCCGGAACTCCAATCTCCCCAAACCGGGAACTATTCCTGCTCTTGCATTCAGAGTGGTGCCGGATTATACGGTGCGGCTGACGCAGCTGCAGACCGGTGCGGTTGATGTTGTTGAAAATATCAAACCCGAGGATTTTACCGCCCTCATGAAGGCAAACAGGCAGATTGATATCAAAACGGTTGGACTCAGGGCCTATGACTATGTCGGATGGTCCAATATTGATCAGGAGGAGTACCGCAGAAGCGGAAAAGTGAAACCTCATCCGCTCTTCGGTTCGCCAAAGGTAAGGCTTGCCCTTATTCTTGCAATCGATCGTGAGTCCATTATTGACGGCTATCTCAAAGCGTATGGTGTGATCTGCAATAACGATATTTCTCCATCCCTGAAATGGGCCTACAATAACCGGATAACACCGCATCCAATGGATCCTGCCAGAGCCTCCGCTCTTCTCAGAGCCGAAGGGTGGCTTCCAGGGCCGGACGGTATCCTGCAGAAGCAGGGCCGGAAATTCAGTTTTGTGCTCTATACCAATGCGGGCAATGCACGCAGAAACTATGCCAGTACGATTATTCAGCAGAACCTTCGTGCGATCGGAATTGACTGCAAGCTTGACGTCCAGGAGAGTAATGTCTTTTTCGGGAATCTCCAGGAGAGAAAGCTTGACGCATGGATGGCCGGATGGTCGATAGGTCTGGAGATTGATCCTCTTGATGTATGGGGTTCGGATCTCAAAAAGAGCCGTTTTAATTTTACCGGATATGTCAATCCGCGAATTGATCAGCTCTGTGAACTTGCCAAACAGAAAATGGAGCCGACAGGAGCGAAAGCCTACTGGCAGGAGTATCAGGAGATTCTGCACAGGGATCAGCCGATCACCTTCCTCTACTGGATCAAGGAGACCCAGGGGTTCAGCAAGAGGATTGAGGGCGAGGAGCTCAATATTTCGGGGACTTTTTACAATCTTGATGACTGGAGGCTCCGGCCTTCAGCTGCGCTTACCCAATAGGATGTCATGCTGATCTATATTCTTAAACGCATTCTGATAGCCGTTCCGCTCATCTTCGGAGTGCTGACCCTGACCTTTTTCATTATCAGGCTTGCTCCCGGTGATCCGGCGGCCTTCTTTATACAACCGGGTATCAGTCCGAATGTTGCCGAGCAGATCAGGGCGCAGTATGGTCTTAACGATCCCCTCCCGGTGCAGTATGTCAAGTGGCTTGCCAATGTCTTGCAGGGTGATTTCGGCCGCAGTTTCAGCCGTGCCCAGCAGCCTGTTTTCGATGTCATTGCCGAGGCTTTGCCGATTACCGTAACTATCGCGGCTCTTACCCTTGTTGCGAATTTCACCTTTGGCATTCTTATCGGTATTGTTTCCGCGGTTCGCCAGAACAGTTTTATTGATCGCTTTCTCACCGTGAGTGCACTCTTTTTTTATTCAATGCCGGAGTTCTGGTTTGCCCTCATGATGATTATACTCTTTGCTCTGAAGTACCCGCTCTTTCCCGCATCAGGACTGAACGAAATCGGAGCGGAAAGTTTCGGGCTGCCTGGTTTTGTGCTTGACCGTTTCTGGCATCTGGTTCTGCCGGTAACCGTGCTCAGCATTAACGGGGCAGCTGGTATCGCACGCTATGTCAGGGGGAGCATGCTTGAGGTGATCCGTCAGGACTATATCCGAACCGCAAGAGCGAAGGGATTGCCGGAAAATGTGGTTATTTTCAAACATGCCCTTCGCAACGCCCTGCTACCGGTTATTACCCTTATGGGGAGTTCACTCCCCTTTATATTCAGCGGAGCGCTCTTTATCGAAGTGATTTTTGCATTCCCCGGTATGGGAAGGGTGACGGTAGAGGCGATCTTTGCCAGGGATTATCCGCTGATCATCGCCAATACCTTCATTTCAGGATCCCTGATCGTACTCGGCAATCTTGTTTCTGATGTGCTCTATGCAGTTGTGGATCCACGCATAAAGCTCTGAAGGTGCTCATCAACCTGAAACGCTCTCTGCTGTGAGAATAGAACTGCTCAATACACCACCCGATGCCGTTGAAACAAGGTTTGAGGAGCAGATACGTCCGCTTCGGATGGGTGATTTTGCCGGGCAGCAACGATTGACCGATAACCTGAAGGTATTTATATCCGCGGCCAAAATCCGGGGAGATGCACTCGACCATGTTTTGCTCTCAGGACCTCCGGGACTCGGTAAAACCACACTTGCCTATATTATCGCCTCTGAAATGGGGGGAAGCATCAAGGCAACCTCCGGGCCTCTGCTTGACAAGGCGGGCAATCTTGCCGGTTTGCTGACCGGTCTGCAGAAGGGTGACGTACTCTTTATTGATGAGATCCACCGCATGCCGCCGGTAGTTGAGGAGTATCTCTATTCGGCGATGGAGGATTTCCGCATCGATATCATGCTCGACAGCGGCCCCTCTGCACGGGCCGTACAACTTCGTATTGAACCCTTTACCCTTGTCGGAGCCACAACCCGTTCCGGTCTTCTGACCTCTCCGCTCAGGGCACGCTTCGGCATCAACAGCCGGTTTGACTACTATTCTCCGGATCTTCTTGAAAAAATCATTGTCAGGGCCTCGGGTATTCTCGGTATCGGTATCGATGGTGAAGCGGCAAAGGAGATTGCCGGACGCTCCCGGGGCACTCCCCGTATAGCCAACAGACTGCTCCGTCGGGCGAGGGATTTTGCCCAGGTTGATTCCGAAGCGCTCATTAACCGCGCCATAGCCATGAAGACGCTCGAATGTCTCGAAATAGACGAGGAGGGACTCGATGATATGGATAAAAAAATCATGGAGACCATTGTCAACAAATTTAACGGCGGCCCCGTCGGTATAGCCTCTCTGGCCGTTTCAGTCGGTGAGGAGCAGAATACCATTGAAGAGGTTTACGAGCCCTACCTGATCCAGGCGGGCTATCTGACAAGAACGCCGAGGGGAAGGGTTGCGACCCTGCAGGCGCACGTGCGATTTTCAACAGGAGTGGCGAGGAGTGAAGGTCCTCTTTTCAATGCGTAGCCTGTACGGAGCTATACCGGCAGGGCGGCATGCTGTGCATTTCATGCTGCTGTTTTCGGCATTTTTTGCGATCACCCTTTCAGGCTGTTCTTCAGAGCCGGTTGTTGCTGGAAGGAGCCTCAAGGCTGACTCTCTTTCCGAATCGAAGAGAAGGGAGTTTGTCGGCGCACTGCTGCTGAATGTCAAAGGGGAGCACAGGGCGGCTGTTGATCGCTATCGGGCTCTTCTGAAGAGCGATGCTTCAACTCCTGCTATCAATTATGCCCTTTCACGATCTTTTTACAGTATTGGTGTTTCCGATTCTGCCCGATTATACAGCGAAAAGAGTCTTCAGCTTGATCCTCAGAATACCTGGTATCTGCGATATCTTGCAGAGCTCTCCCATCAGATGACGGATTACACCTATGCGGCCGAGCTCTACCAGCGCCTGGTCACGCTTGAGCCCGGTCGTCCGGAGAACCTCTCTCTGCTTGCCGTCGAATATCTTTCCGCCGATCAACCCGAAAAAGCTCTTGCCGTCTTTCAGGAGATTCTTCGTATTGATCCGAAGAATGAAACAACCCAGGCCCAGGTGCTGCTGCTTGAAATAAAGCTTCGTCACTATCAGAATGCAATCGGTACCCTGAACGAGCTGGTTGAACAGGGAGATGGTAAAGAGAAGCTGCGCCTTACCCTTGGCGAGCTCTATCTGCAGACCGGTCAATATGAATCGGCATTCAGGTCGTTTCGGGACGTTATCAATGACAATCCGCTCTATGTTCCGGCCTGGCTCGCTCTGTTTGAGGTCTCTGTACAGTCGGGAAACCGGGAGACTTTTTTGAAAGATCTTAACCGGTTTCACCTGCTCGGTCGTATCGGTGTGGATCAGAAGATTGCGGTTGCCCGTCTCTTTCTTATTCGATCATTGAAGGACAGTGCCTACGATGCGCCTGCCCAGGTTATGATTTCTGAACTGAACAGGCATTATCCCCGCAATGGCGGCGTTTATCTGCTCAGAGGGCAGTCGATGCTTCAGCGGCAGGATGCAAAGGGAGCGGAGCGTTATTTTCTCAAGGCACGCTCTTTTGTACCGGGGAATCCGGTCATCGAGGAGGCTCTGGTTTCCGCCTATATCATGCAGAAAGCGTACCGTAAAGCGTCATCGATCATCGTGCGGGCAAAAAAACGATATCCGGTTCTGGCGATGAGATTCCAGGTCATGGAAGGGGATCTTCTGTTTCAGGAGGGAAAGCTCGACCGTGCTGTTTTGCTCCTTGAAAACGTGATGCAGTCGATCAATGTTAAAACAGAGAAAGAGCTTTACCTTCAGGCGGCGGGTATTCTTGCCTTATGCTATGACAGGCAGGGTTTATCCGTCAAAAGCATCAGACTTTATGAGGAGGTTTTGCAGCTTGATCCCGGAAATGCGCTTGCCATGAACAATATTGCCTACATGCTTGCCGAGCAGGGCAACGATCTGTCGAGAGCCAAAACGCTTGCCATGAAAGCGGTAGCAGCGGAGCCGCTCAGTGCAAGTTATCTTGATACGCTCGGCTGGATACTCTACAGGATGGGTGAATATGACAAATCGAGGGAGTTACTGGAAAAAGCCGCTGGGCTCAATGCACAGGAAACTGAAATATTCGACCATCTTGCCCAGGTATATGACAAACTCGGAAACATGCAGAAGGCCGCTGAAACTCGTGACAAGCTGCGGAAGCTGAAGGGGAAGTAGGGAAGAGGAAGAGAGTGGACGCGAGTGGACGAAGAAATTGTGGACAGAGGTGGACGAAAGTGGACAAGATCCAAGAGATTTTATATCCTGAATATTGGATTGAGCTCCAGAGGAAAGCGATATTGGTAGAAAGTGATTGATGTTTCTCTTCGTCCTTGATGTCCTTTCTCTCAAACAAAAAACGGCGGGTGTTATTCCGCCGTTTTTTATTGCTTTCTTTTACTCGGGCCTACTGCTCTTTCAGCTCATCAAAGGTTCTGGCTGCAAGGTATTCGTAGTGAGCCCACCGTGCGTCCACCTCTTTCTGGATTGCGGCAAAATAGCCTTCAGCAAGAGCCGGATGGCTTTTCTTGAGCATTCTGAAGCGGTTCTCCATGTTGAGGAACTGGGCGACCGGAATTTTCGGTTTTTTCGAATCAAGAATAAGCGGATTCTTGCCCTCTTTCAATCTGTCCGGATTGAAGCGGTAGAGCAGCCAGTGTCCGGAATCCACAGCGGCTTTCTGGTAGTCCAGCGCTCTCCCCATGTCAATACCATGAGCGATACAGTGCGAGTAGGCAATGATGATCGATGGGCCGTCGTAAGCTTCAGCTTCAAGGAAAGCCTTGAGTGTCTGCTCATCACGCGCTCCAAAAGCCACCGAGGCGACATAGGCATTGTTGTAGCTCATGGAGATCATACCGAGATCCTTTTTCGTCACCGTGCGGCCGGCAGCGGCAAATTTTGCAACCGCAGCTTTCGGGGTTGCCTTCGAAGCCTGTCCTCCGGTGTTTGAATAGACTTCGGTATCAAGTACCAGAAGGTTGATGTTCTTGTCGCCTGCCGTGATATGGTCAACGCCGCCGTAACCGATATCATAGGCCCAGCCATCGCCGCCCACGCCCCATACACTCTTTTTGACCAGCATGTCGGCTATCGAGAGCAGGTTTTTTGCGTCGGGTGAATCCAGTTGGCGAAGTTTCTCCTTGAGTATCGCCACCCGTTTTCTCTGTTCGAAGATCTCGGGTTCAGTGAGCTCTTTTGCTTCAAGGATCTCCCGTGTCAGGGTTTCTCCGATCTGGGAGCCGATTCTCAGCAGCATCTCACTGGCGTATTCACGCTGCTTGTCAATTGATATCCTGAAACCGAGAGCAAACTCTGCGGTATCCTCGAAAAGAGAGTTTGACCATGTCGGCCCGAGCCCCTGGGCATTGGTGGTGTAGGGTGTTGTCGGAAGATTGCCGCCATAAATCGATGAACAGCCGGTGGCATTGCCTATAACAAGGCGGTCTCCGAAGAGCTGTGTCATGAGTTTGATGTAGGGTGTTTCACCGCACCCTGCGCATGCTCCCGAAAACTCGAAGAGCGGCTCCTGAAGCTGCTGCTCCTTGATAAGCTTGGTATTGATTTTGTTACGATCAAACTCCGGAATGTTGAGATAGTAGTTCCAGTTGTCAATCTCGGTCTCGCGAAGCGGAATCTGCGGCTCCATGTTGAGTGCATGGCGTTCCGGATTGCTCTTGTCTCTTCCGGGGCATACATGAGCGCAGACGATACAGCCGGTACAATCCTCAGGCGCTACCTGGATGGTATAGTTCATTCCCTCCCAGCTTGCACCCTTTGCCTGTATGGATTTGAAGGTACGGGGAGCGTTCTCAATGTATTTGGGGTCATAGACCTTGGCGCGGATAGCCGCATGAGGGCAGACCAGGGCGCATTTGCCGCACTGGATGCAGAGATGGGGTTCCCATACCGGGATTTCGTCAGCAAGATTGCGTTTTTCGAATTTAGCTGTGCCGGTTGGATAGGTGCCGTCATCAGGAAGATCGCTGACAGGAATGTCGTCACCGTCACCGGCAATAACTTTTGCCAGTACATTACAGAAGAATCCGCTTGCCTCTCCGACAATACAGGAGCGCAGATCCTGTTTGCTGTCGGCAATCGTGCCGATCGTAACCTGGTGCAGATTGTCAAGGGTATTATCTACAGCCTGTATGTTCTGCCTGACGACCTCATCACCCTTTTTGCCATAGGTATATTTGATAGCACTCTTGATTTTTTCAATCGCCTCTTCACGGGGAAGTACTCCGGAGATGGCAAAAAAGCAGGCCTGCATGATGGTGTTGATGCGCTGGCCCATCCCGCTTGCACTGGCAACCTTGTAGGCATCTATGGTGTAGAGTTTTGCCTCTTTGCGGATCAGGTGTTCCTGGACGGTTTTCGGAAGTTTATCCCAGATCTCTTCCGGAGTGAATTGAGAGTTCAGGAGCAGTGTTCCGCCCTTTTTCAGATTTTTAACCAGATCAATCATGTCAAGGAAGATCCAGTGGTGACAACCGATGAACTGGGCTTCGGTAATCAGGTATTGTGAACGAATCTCATGAGGACCGAACCGCAAGTGTGACGTGGTGATTGAACCCGATTTTTTGGAGTCATAGACAAAGTACCCCTGGGCGAAGTTCGCGGTGTTCTCGCCGATAATCTTGATGCTGTTTTTATTGGCGCCTACCGTTCCGTCCGATCCGAGGCCGTAAAAGAGTGCCCGGAACATCTCGTCCGGCTCAATCGAGAAGGTACGGTCGTAGTCGAGACTCAGGTGAGTGACATCGTCATTGATGCCGATCGTGAAATGGTTTTTCGGTGCGGCTGAAGCCATGTTGTCGTAAATGGCCTTGACCATGGCAGGAGTGAACTCCTTTGATGAGAGACCGTATCTGCCGCCGGTAATTGCAGGCAGGCTTTTCAGCAGACCCTTCTGTAATCCTTCGAACAGTGCATTGACGATATCAAGGTAGAGCGGTTCGCCGGCGCTTCCGGGCTCTTTCATCCGGTCAAGGATGGAGATTGATTTGACCGTGGCGGGCAGTGCCTTGACCAGACGATCGATATCGAACGGACGGAAGAGGCGGGCATTGATGACGCCGATTTTTTCGCCCCTGTTGTTGAGATATTCAACAGTTTCGCGCACGGTATCAACGCCTGAACCCATCATGACAATAACCCGGTCGGCATCGGGTGCGCCGTAGTACTGGTAGAGTTTATAGTGACGTCCGGTCAGCTCACCGAATTGCGCCATAACCTTTTCGGTGATATCCGCACAGTCATTGTAGTAGCTGTTGACGGTCTCACGGGCCTGGAAATAGACATCCGGGTTCTGCGATGTTCCCCGGATAATCGGGGCATCAGGGCTCATGCGGCGGTTGCGGTGCGCTATGACAAGCTCATCGCTCACCAGTGCTTTTATGGTTGTATCCGGAATGACCTCGATTTTTGCGATTTCATGCGATGTTCTGAATCCATCAAAGAAGTGCAGGAAGGGAATTCTTGATTCAAGCGTCGCTGCAGCAGAGATGAGAGCCATATCCATAGCCTCCTGAACCGAGCTGGATGCGAGCATGGCAAAACCTGTTCCGCGAACTGACATGACGTCACCATGGTCGCCGAAGATCGAGAGCGCCTGTCCGGCAAGAGCGCGTGCCGAAACGTGAATAACGCAGGGGGTGAGTTCACCGGCAATTTTATACATGTTCGGGATCATCAGCAACAGACCCTGTGAGGCGGTAAAGGTGGTTGTCAGAGATCCTGTCTGCAACGATCCGTGAACTGCTGCGGCCGCACCGGCTTCACTTTGCAGTTCATCAATTTTTGGTACCGTTCCCCAGATATTCTTTTTTCCCTCCGCCGCCCAGGCATCGGAATATTCGCCCATCGGTGAGGCCGGAGTGATCGGGTATATGCAGATAACTTCACTGGTCCGATAAGAGATATGAGCAACAGCTTCATTTCCCTCCATTGTTTTATAGGTCCGGCTCATACTGGCATTCAATGAATTTGTATTGATGAAAGGTATGTACAGAGCACGATCAGAGAACCCCGAAGGAGCTGAAAACGTTATGATCGTATTAAACGCATTAAAATCGAGGCGGTTGGAAAGATATTAAAAAAAACGATTTTTGATAAATTTAATTACATTCTGCTTTCCCTTTGCAACCGTCAGACTCTCTCTTTCGACCGGAATCCGGCGCATAACTTGTTAATCAGCAATAGAAGAGTACACACTTGTATGGACGTGGAACATTCAGAAAATATTGTTTACGGCCGCAACGCTGTACTTGAGCTGCTTCAGCAGAAGCCGGAGAGCATCGAGAAAATCTATTTCCAGTTCAATACTGCGCATCCGAAGCTCAAGGAGATTATCATTGGCGCGAGGCGTCAGAAGATTGTGACCGGCAAGGCAAGGCTTGAAAAACTCTCTTTGATTGCAGGCACAACCAAGCATCAGGGTGTGTGTGCGCTTATCAGCACGGTTACCTACTACTCGCTGGAGGAGGTACTTGCAACTCCGCGCAACAGTTATCCGCTGCTGGTCGTTCTTCAGGGGCTTGATGATCCGCATAATATCGGAGCCATCATCAGAACGGCCGAAGCTGTGGCGGCTGACGCTGTGGTGCTGGTTGAAGGCAAGGGTTCTCCTGTCAATGCAGTGGTTCACAAGGCATCGGCCGGAGCGCTCTCCCATATGAGAATCTGCAAGGTGAAAAGTCTTGTGCGTGCCCTTGAGTATCTGCATGAAAAGGATATTCAGGTGATAGCGGCCGATATGGACGCGGAAGTGAACTATACCGATGCCGATCTGAAAAAGGCCACAGCAATTGTGCTTGGCATGGAGGGGAGCGGGATTGCCCCCGAAGCCCTCAAATTCTGTGACCGGGTTGTCCGCATTCCCATGGCCGGCTGCGTTGAATCCCTGAATGTGAGTGTGACGGCAGGGGTACTGCTCTACGAGTCGATGCGCCAGAGATTGTTGTAGCATCTTTTTTTTGATTCATTTAACCGGGATTCTTTTTCCCTGTTGTTTCAGCACTTTCAAAAAAATATTACCTTGCTCTTCATAAAAAGTTTCTGCTCCGGAAAACTCCAACAACACTCATACGCGCTATCATGACTATTCCTGAAGATCTTCTTTATACCAAAGACCATGAATGGATCAAACTGCTTGCAGACGGCAGCACCGCCCTGGTCGGCATTACTGATTTTGCCCAGCATGAACTTGGTGATATTGTTTTTGTGGAACTGAAGTCTGCCGGAACGGTACTCAGGCAGCATGAGGTGTTCGGTACGGTTGAGGCGGTAAAGACGGTTGCTGATCTTTTTGCTCCGGTTGCCGGCGAGATTCTTGAACTGAACCCGTCGCTCGACAGTGCTGAAGTTGTCAATCAGGATGCTTATGGTGAAGGGTGGCTGATCAAGCTGAAAGTTGCAGGTCCTTCGGCTATTGAGGGACTTCTTGACGCTGCGGCATACCGTCAGTTGACAGGAGAGTAACGTATGCCCTTCATTATCAATACTCCGGAAGAGAGGGAGGAGATGCTCCGGGCGACAGGCGCAGGCTCCTTTGAGGATCTTATCAAGGATATTCCTGAAGAGATCCGGCTTAAAAAAACCCTTGATCTTTTTGCGGCTTCAGATGAACCCCAGGTGCGCAAACTGCTCGAAACCCTTGCTTCTGCAAACCGGAGCACTTCCGACTATACGAGTTTTCTTGGCGGAGGAGCATACGATCACTTTATTCCTGCCGCGATCAAGACTATTGTTTCACGCAGCGAATTCTATACCGCCTATACCCCCTACCAGGCGGAGGTTTCCCAGGGTACCCTGCAGGCGATCTACGAATACCAGAGCCTGATTTGCCGTCTCTATGAGATGGATGTAGCCAATGCCTCCATGTATGACGGAGCTACAGCACTTGCTGAAGCGGTGCTGATGGCCATGAACGTCACCGGTCGCTCGCAGGTTGTGGTTGCCGGCAAGCTGCACCCCTACAACAGCGCTGTTCTGAAAACCTATCTCGAAGCCTCCGGTCATAATGCGGTCATCCAGAATGATCTTGCAGATGGTGCCGGATCGCTCGCTTCACTTGCTGCATTGGTCAATGAGAGTGTCGCGGCCGTTGTTGTTCAGCAGCCGAATTTCTACGGCTGCCTTGAAGATGTTGAAGCTATACGGGATATCGCACATGCAAAAGGCGCACTTTTTATAGTTTCAGCCGATCCGCTCTCGCTCGGCGTGCTTGCAGCACCCGGCAGTTACGGCGCGGATATCGCAGTCGGAGAGGGTCAGCCGCTCGGTAACCCGCAGAATTTCGGCGGTCCCTACCTTGGTATCTTTACGGTCAGGCAGGAGCTTGTCCGCAAGATTCCCGGCCGACTGGTCGGTATGACCAAAGATCGTGATGGCGAGGATGGCTTTATTCTTACCCTTCAGACCCGTGAGCAGCATATCCGAAGGGAAAAAGCAACCTCCAATATTTGCAGCAACCAGGCGCTCAATGCCTTGCAGGCCGCCGTTTACCTTTCGCTGCTCGGTAAAGAGGGGATCCGGCAGGTTGCCGCACAATCCACCCGGAATGCGCACTATCTTGCTTCAAAAATTGATGCTCTGCCAGGTTTTTCACTGAAGTATCAGTCACCGTTTTTCAAGGAGTTTGTTGTTGAAACCCCGGTTCCGGCAGCAGACATCATCAGCGCTATGCTTGAAAAGAGGGTGTTTGCCGGTTATGACCTTGCAGCGCACCATGAAACAGGTTTGTTGATAGCTGTCACCGAAAAGCGGACCAAAGAGGAGCTTGACCGGTTTGTGGAGAGCCTTGAGGCTTTTGTTGCGTAAACTGGAAGAAGGGAGTTATAAATCAAAAGGGCTGCATGATCATCATGCAGCCCTTTTGATTTGAATAGAGCGCTAAATGAGGCCGAGAGAGGCGAGTTCGGCATCCATGATTACCTTGTTCTCTGCGCTCATGGGTACAAGCGGCAGCCGGTAGATCTCCTCAATCATTCCCATCCGTGCGAGAGCATATTTTACCGGTACCGGGTTGCTCTCAACAAAGTTCAGTTTAAACAGCTTTCTGTAGGTACTGTTCAGCGTTCGGGCCTCATCAAGATTCCCCGACTTGACCGCATTGACCAGACTTTTGACCTGTAACGGCACCTGGTTTGCCGCTACGGAAATCACTCCGTCCCCTCCCATGGCAATAAATGGAAGTATCATGGAGTCCTCTCCCGTGAGAACCGACAGGTTTTCCGGGCGCTCCTCTATAAGCTCCATGATCTGTCCGATATTTTCCGATGCCTCCTTGACAGCGGTGATGTTTCCGAACTCGCGCGCAAGTCTGAGTATGGTTGACGCAGCTACATTGCATCCGGTTCTTCCGGGAACATTGTAGATAATGACCGGCACAGAGACCGCCTGCGCTATATGGCGGTAGTGCTGGTAGATACCCTCCTGCGAAGGTTTGTTGTAGTAGGGTGCAACGGATAGAATTGCTTCAGCACCGGCCTTTTCAGCGTGTTGTGCAAGTTCGACCGCGTGCTCGGTTGAGTTGGTGCCTGCACCGGCCGCCACAATGATCTTTCCCTCAGCCTCTTCCTTTACCGTGCGGATGATGGCAAACTGCTCTGCTCCGGAGAGTGTCGGTGACTCACCGGTTGTTCCGCAGGGTATGATAATATCGGTTCCCGCCGCAATATGAAACTGCACAAGCCGCCTTAACGCATCGGTATCGACGGATCGGTCGTGCCGGAATGGAGTGACCAGCGCAACGGCAGATCCTGAAAGGTATCGTGTTGACATACTAGTTAAAATCCTCTTGTTAGTACTAATGGTTATATTGTGCTGATACTATAATCTAAAAGAGTAGAGCTGAAAACGAACTGCCTGAAAACGCCCTCTGTTTTAACAGGTTTTCCGGGAACATCAGTTTCCGGTTTTTCCCTGGATTCACTCTTCAAAAGATAGAAGATAAATAAAGAAACCAAATTTGCTCTTTCAGAAATATTTTCAGTATCCGGTACTCTTGATACGCTCTCTTTTTTGCCCTCATGCAGCGCAGAGCTTCCGGAGCGGCTACTTCTGTTTCCATTCGGCGGGGTCAACCGTTATCAGCCAGTTGAGTGTCCTTCTGATCCCTTCGTCCGGAGCGATCTGTGGCGACCAGCCAAGCATCCTGCGGGCTTTTGATGCATCAATAACTGCTCGGGAGGCAAGCAACACAACTGCCTGACGGGTAAGGAGGGGCCGTTTTGCATGTTTGATCATCCGGTAGAGTGACTCCATTGCTCCTGCAAGCAGATAGACAAAGCGGTAGGGCAGATAGCGTGATGGCGGTGGAGCATGAATCCCTTTTTCTATCCTGATGCACCGGTGACCAGAACTACGGTCAATGCAGGATGATGCATGATGGTAACTGTTTTTTCGACCAAATCATGTAATGGATGTGCAGGAGCACTTCAGGGACGAAGCGCTGATTCCGCGCCGGCAACCAGCTCGGCGGCAAGAGTGAGTGAGGATGCTGAAATCCGGTTTCCGCTGATGAGTGCGGCAATGGCCTGAAGACGGCTCTCCCGGTCGAGAACGGTTACCTCGGTTACGGTTCTCTCTCCCAGCACAGATTTCTCTACAGAGAGGTGCAGATCGGCCATAGCGGCTATCTGCGGGAGGTGGGTGATGGCAATAATCTGGTGAAGCCGGGAGAGGGTTTTCAGGCTTTTTCCGACGGCATCGGCAATACGACCGCTGATACCGGTATCAATTTCATCAAAAACAAGAATCGGCAGATCAGCGGATGCTGCGAGCGCACTTTTAAGGGCGAGCATGATTCTTGAGATCTCGCCACCGGATGCCACCTTGACGAGCGGTCTTGGTTTTTCACCCGGATTGGTAGAGATCAGGAACTCTATCCGGTCATAACCGTTCGGCAGTGCGGCATATGTTTTCCCTTCAAGTGCAATCTCGCCATTCTCCTGCTCCTCATGCACCATGCTCACGATGAAGGTGGCATTCGGTATGCCGAGATCTGCGAGTTCTCCCTGAATGATGCTTTCAAGGCGGCAGGCCTCCTTCTGCCGTTTGAGGGAGAGACGCTCTGCATCAGCGGAGAGTCTCTCTTTTTGCTGCGCGATCTCACTCTCGATTCGCGAGATCTCCTCTTCAAGATTGTTTTCAAGAGCTATTCTTGAGTCAAGTTCATCCCTCAGTTCAATAAGCTCCGGCAGCGTTCGACCATATTTTTTGCTGATACGCTGGAGCTGGAGCTGGCGTTCACGAAGTTCCTCCAGTCGCGAGGGGTTGAAATCAATAGCAGCAGAGTAGCTGCGGCTGAACCGGGCAAGTTCGTCAACAATGCTTTTTGCCGTCCGGGTCTCCTCAAGATGAACAGCAAACTGTTTGTCAATATCAGCAAGCTTCTCAAGGGTATGGATCGCCGTGCTCAGGACGGAGTATGCCGAATGCTCGCACTCATAGAGCAGGTCACTGAGTGCTGTGCTGAGGGTAAAGAGGGTTTCTGCGTTTTCCAGAAGCGTGATTTCAGTTTCGGCAGACTCTTCTTCACCCCGTTTAAGGCCGAGCATATTAAGCTCGTTGAGCTGGAAGTCAAGCAGCTCCTTTTTATCACGAATTTCTGACACCTCTTTATTGAGTCGAGCTATCTCAAGCTGGAAATTCCGGAGCCGTGTGCGGGTTGTTCTGTAGGCGGTCACCTCCGGCAGGCTCCCTGCAAAGTCATCAAGAAGCGTTTCGTGGGTATCGGCGCGCAAAAGAAGCTGGTGTTCATGCTGGCCGTGCAGATCGATCAGCAGCTCCCCGATCTGCTTGAGCAGCCCTGCAGTGCAGGGTGTATCATTGATGAAGCAGCGCGATTGACCGGTTGAAGAGAGCTCCCTGCGGAGAATAAGCTCCCCGGCCGGTTCGATCTCGGCGTCATGCAGAAGGGTGTCAATTTTCTCACTTCCTGCCTCTTTCAGAACCGCTTCTATAACAGCTTTGTTAGCGCCCGAGCGGACAAGGTCACTGCTGGCCCGTTCACCAAGAACGATGTTCAGGGCTCCCATGAGAATGGATTTGCCAGCTCCTGTTTCACCGGTGATGATGGTCAGTCCCGGTATGAACTCGACCGCCAGCTCCTGGATCAGGGCGAAATTTTTAATATAAAGGCTGAATAGCATGGCTGGCGTTTCTTGATGTGTGCAGTCAACTGCAAAGATAACGCTAAAAAAAGAAAAAGGTACTATCCTGTCCATTTTACAGCAGCGCTCTTGCCATGCCGTTTTTTGTCAGATCAGGGGAGTGAAGGCTCTTGTGGATGCTCAAAAAGCCCTGACAAGGGCTTTTTGATAAGAGGGTTATGGCTGGCAGCGAGTCAAACGGTTGTCGATTTATCCTTTTTCGGGGCTTCATCGGCAGCTTTGTTGAACTCCTCCTCGATATCATTCTGGGCCTTCTTGAACTCTCTCATTCCCTTGCCCAGACCTTTTGCCAGCTCGGGAAGTTTTTTTGCACCGAACAACAGCAGAATGATCAGCAGAATAAGAATGAGCTCCTGTCCACCTAATCCAAACATCGCAACTCCTCCGGAGATGATAAAATGATATAATGCTACTCAATGATAATTATATAAGGAATAAGCATTCCGAAACCAACATTTTTCAGTATCTCGCCAGGATGGTCCGGCCTGCGACGGATTTCTGGCCAACCTGAACCTCAACGGCTGCCCCGGGAGGAAGGGTGATATCCACTCTTGAGCCGAACTTTATCATGCCGAACCGGTTGCCTATGGTAACCTGCTCATCTCTTTGAAGCGGACAGACAATTCTTCGGGCAAGAAATCCTGATATCTGGCTGAAGAGTACACTGATCTCACCATTGTCAATACCGATCTCCATTTTTTCATTGCTCTCCATGCTCCGGTTGTCAAATGCCATAAGGAAGTGACCGGGTTTGTAGTTTACTTTTGTCACTCTGCCGCTGATGGGGATCCGGTTGACATGGACATTAAAGGGTGACATGAATATGCTGACCAGCGTACTCCCTTTCTGCTTCTGAACAAGAAGGATTCTGCCGTCTGCCGGTGCGAGGATTATGCGCTGTTCATTCGGGGCTTTTCGTTCAGGGTCTCGGAAAAAGTAGAGGGTAAAGAGGCTGAAGGAGGTTGTGGCAATGAGCAGTGTGATTTTGACTCCCGGTGGAAAAAACAGGGCGGCACCGCTGCAGAGCATACAGATCAGTAAAGCTTTTATCATGGTGCTGTAGCCGTAGGGAGTAAACATAGGTTATTGTCGAGAGGCGGTTAGTGATGGTAAGCGTACCAAACATGATAATTATTTATCTTGTACCTGAAAAAACAGGGTAAAGATTTTCGGTTTGTTTTGCAACTATTGTTCGTTGTAATGGTTAGCGAGCCTGATCAGGCGCACTCACATCCCGTTGTCGTGAAAACGAAGTACGGGTTGCTTCTTGCGGGAAAAACGATAATGAGCGGGGAAAAGTGAATGCTTTAGAGAAAAAGTTTCTCAGTCAGATAAAGGCAAGAAGGCTGGTTGACAAGGGTGAAAGGATTCTTGTTGCTCTCTCCGGAGGGCCGGATTCAATGGCCATGCTCTCCCTCTTCACGGCACTGCGTCCTGTGCTGCATCTTCAGCTTGCTGTAGCTCACTGCAACTTCCTGCTCCGCGGCAGAGAGAGTGACGGTGATGAGGATTTCGTGCGTGAGGCGGCTCTCAGGCTCGGTATGGAGTGCTTTGTGGAGCGATTTGATACCCGGCTTCATGCCACGCAGCTGAAAAAGTCTCTTGAAGAAACCGCCCGCATTCTCCGTTACGGTTTTTTTGACAAGGTGCTTGAGGAGCAGGGGTTCTCGAAGGTTGCCACCGCTCATCATGTCAGTGATAATGCCGAGACTATTCTTTTTAACCTCTTCAGGGGAGCTTCTCTTCCCGCTCTCAAGGGGATCAGGGCCCGAAATGACCGGATCATCCGGCCGATGCTGCTGCTCCATAAGGCTGAAATCAAAGGCTACCTGAAGGAGAAGGGCATTGCGAGCCGGATTGACAGCAGTAACAGTTCCGATGACTACGACCGGAATTTTATCAGGAACCGTGTCATTCCGCTGATCGAGGAGCGGTTTGCCCATAAACTGATGCCATCGCTCCAGAGAGTGTCGGAACAGGCAGGGGAGCTTGAAGAGTTTCTTGAACTCTATTTTGAAAACCTTGCTGAATGCGAGCCCGGACTTTCACTTGTTGAGGGCAGGCTTGAAGTCGGTGCGCTCAGGAAGCTGACGGTTTTCGAACAGAAAGAGATTTTCAAAAGAGCTCTGCGCGAAATGGATGCACCGGTTGACGCGCAGGCACTGCAGAAGCTGGTTGATCTACTGAACTCACGACCGGGAAAAGTGGTGATGGCCGGCAGAGGGTTGCAGGTGCTCTGGAAAGGCAGAGTGCTCTGTTTTCTGCGGGATCCGCTCTCCTCTCCTGGCAGCCCGGACGCTCTGGAGAGGTAACCGGGCTTTTACTTTTTCTCTTTGGCCTGCTGGAAGAGTTCTATGGGAAGCTTCGTATGAATAATCACTGATTCATAGTTCTGCTGAATATCAAGCTTTTCAAGCAGTTTTTTCGCCTGGTCGGATGTTCTTGTACCGGCGAGCTCCGAAAGCTTGATTGCCCCCCAGAGAAAGGTTGAGGAGAAATAGGCAGCCCGTCTGGTTGTATAGACCCATTCGCTCTCAGCTTCAATTCCGTCACTGAGTTTCAGGGAGAGAGCCATACTCCGGATACGGTTCAGGTTTCCGAGGGTTTTCATGTCCCGGTTAGCCGACGTGAGGCTTTGCAGTGCGCCTGTGGTCCATGATGCGGAAGGCAGCGCAAACCAGAGATGTGATTTGTATACAGCCTTGTCGATCAGGGTTGTTGTGAGTGAGTCCCTCTGGTAAAAGCTTCCGGATGGGACGAGGAACTCCTGAAGCATATTCCTGCTGTTGGCAAAAGCTATACGTTTCGGATCAAGCTGACAGATCCAGAGTGTACTGTCGAGAGCATAACACTGCCGGCTCCCTATTTTTTCAGAGAGAGTGCTGTTTGATTTGAGAAATGATTCGGGAAGCTTTTTTGAAAATGGGCCCCAGACAACGCCCAGAAAGTGCTGCTCTTTGTACCCTCTTCGCCTGAAACTGATCAGGAGGGTGTCTATATCCTCAGTGGGGTTGATCCCTGAAGCTTTTATGATTGCATCGACCCTTCCTTTTGGCTGGAAGAGCGGCGCCTTTTTCAGCGAATCCGGAATGATCTCCTTCCAGATACGGCTCTGGCGGATATCTTTCAGTCCAATGTAGATAAGGGCATCGGATTTTCCGGGAATCCTGTCAACCAGACCCTTGATCTCCGGGTTTAACGGTTCCGGCTGCACTCTTGTTTTCGGCCAGTTGATCCAGACTACTATGGCAAGAAAGCAGATCATGCTGAATGTGCTGATCAACAGGAGGAGCCCCGCCCCCTTTTTAAAGGAGCGTTTTTTCTCTCTTGTGTCAGGTCCGGTTTTGCTCGGCATACAGCAACTGGTTATGGATGTTTTTTTATGGCTTCCCGTGCCAACACGTCGCAGCGATTGTTGTAGGGATTGTCGCTGTGGCCCTTCACCTTGTGAAAGGTAACCTCATGCAATCTAATCAACTTCAGGATTTTTTGCCACAGATCCGGATTCTCGACATTTTTTTTTGCAGCAGTCTTCCAGTTATTGACAACCCATCGTTTCAGCCACCCCTCATTGATGGCGTTGACGAGATAGCTTGAGTCGCTGTAGAGATCAACCTTGCAGGGCTCCTTGAGTGCTTCGAGCGCTTCTATTGCCGCAGTAAGCTCCATGCGGTTATTGGTTGTCGCCGGAGAGTATCCTGATAGTTCGCGGGTTGAAGGGCCGTACATCAGCAGCGCACCCCAGCCACCGGGCCCGGGATTTCCGCTGCATGCTCCGTCGGTGTATATGATCAGTTTTTTTTGCATCGACAAAAAAAAGGCTCAATCTTTGCAGATTGAGCCTTTATGAGACATTGAAATTTTTTGTAAGCCTTATCCTTTAAGGGTCGGAGCTTAATTATACCAGTTTGGCGAGCTCGGCCGTACCGGTTTTAGCAATAATTCTCATGGCTTTGGCTGAAAGCTTGACCTTTACAAAGCGCTTTTCCTCTTCGATCCATACCTTTTTTGTATGGAGGTTCGGCTCAAAACGGGTGCGGACATGGTTGTTCGCGTGGGAAACCGTGTTACCATATATAGGTTTTTTACCGGTCAGTAGACAGACTTTTGGCATGGTACAATCAATTGGTGTTAAAAAAACGAACTGGAATATAACAATAGTTTTGTAATCCCGAAACCGATTATTGTAGCACCGGCAGGTCAATAAATCGTCGGAACAACGAAGCAATCAACTTGCGGAACGGATTTCCGGTATGCTCGTTACGGGCGGATGCCGACGGCGCACACCATCATTGACAGCACATAGAGCAGGGTTCCGAACGCATTATACCAAACGGCTTTTTCAAGCGGTTTGTCAATCAGGACTTTCTGCATCGGCAACTGGGCTACAAGAAGAACAAGGGCAATTACTGTTGTGGTCATGGAGCCTTTGTAGACCAGAATCATAATGGCTGCAAGCTGGGCAAGATCCATAAGAATCGCCGCAAGAATTGCTGCTTTTTTCTCGCCGAGCTGGACGGGGATCGAGGCAACCTTGCGGATATTGTCACCGACAACCGATTTAAAGTCGTTCAGTGTCATGATGCCGTGTGCCCCAAGTGAAAAAATAATGGCGAGGGCAATGGTCTCCGTTGATGGAACGCCCTGTGTAATGGCAAAACTGCCGGTCAGCCATGCCACACCTTCATATGCCAGACCGACGATGAGATTGCCGAACCAGCCGTTCCTTTTCGCCCGTATTGGCGGGCCGGAGTAGGCGTGTGACATAAGTACCCCCACAAAAGCGATGGCTACGACATATGGGTGGATGGAGAGGGCCACCAGAAAGCCGATAACGATAAGCGAGAAGGTAATCAGCCAGCTTGCTGATTTTGATATTTTTCCTGCCGGGATAGGCCTTTCCGGTTCATTGATAGCGTCCACTTCACGGTCGAAGTAGTCGTTCATCGTCTGAGACATGGCGCACATAAGCGGACCGGCAAGGAGAACACCCCGCAGAAGGATGGACCAGTTTGCAGCAACACCTTCGCCTGTTGAGACCACGCCGCAGGCAAAGGCCCACATTGGCGGGAACCAGGTGACAGGCTTCATGAGCGGCAGGATGGCGGCAGGATCAATCCTGAATCCAGGCTTGTTAACGTTTTCAAGTGCCTGCCGGATGATCTTCTGACGGTCGTCGCTCACTCCTGACTGACGAAGCTTTTCATTGATGCTGTGCGGCATCTCAGGATTTAGCGTATTACGTCCGTTCATGAGTGTAATGATTCTCGCTTCGGCTTAAAAACAAGGGAAACAGTATACAAGTTTTTTGGCACAAAGATAAGCATTTAGTTTTCGCCCGACCTGTATTTCTCGGTCAGCTCACCGTTTATTTTCAGAATCTCATTGAATTTTTTCTCAGTCACTCCGCTTTTCAGGGCATCTGCGGCCATAATAAACCCATCATCAATGCTTGCTGCTTTTCCCGAAACAAAGCAGGCCATGGCGGCGGTGAAGATGCTTGCATCAATATGTGCCTGTGGTGCTGAACCGTCAAGAATATTCCGGATAATCAACGCGTTTTCCTCTTTGGTTCCGCCCTTGATCTCCGACAGGGGATGTCGGCCAAGACCGAAATCTTCAGGATAGATGGTTTTTCGCCGGACTGAATGGTGCTGAATTTCAATGATGAAGGTTGGCCCGTCAAGGCTCGGTTCATCGAGAGGAGTGCCCTCTTCAGTCATGGAGTGAACCACAAGCGCATGGCGCGTCCCGGTCTGCAGAAGCACTTCGGTATAGAGTTCCATAAGCTCCTGGTTGAATACACCGACAAGCTGCCGTTTTGCCTTTGCAGGATTGATCAGGGGACCGAGAATATTGAATATCGTTCTGATACCCATCTCCCTGCGAATCGCAGCCACCCGTTTCATGGAGGGGTGATAGAGCGGGGCAAAGAGGAAGGCAAAGCCTGTGGCGTCAAAAAGCTCCTTTGTCGCTTCGGGCGGCAGATCAATTGAAAATCCGAGCGCTTCAAGAACATCAGCACTTCCACAACTGCTTGTTACTGAACGGTTTCCATGCTTGGCGACGGGGACTCCGGCACTGTTGGCAATAATTGAGGCGGTTGTCGAGATATTAAAGGTTCCGGCATGGTCTCCACCGGTTCCGCAGGTATCGACAGCATCTTTATCGAGGGATATAGAGTTGGCTTTCTTCATGAGGCTGTGGTAGGCCCCGACCGCTTCTGCAGCGCTCACTCCCTTTTTTTGAAGAAGGGCAAGCAGTGCAGCAATGACAACATCAGAAAACAGTCCGTCCATGATGCTGTTCATGCAGTAGGTCATCTCTTCCTGTGAAAAATCTTCCCCTGTAAGCAGCTTTTGCAGTAACTTCTTTTGCGGCATAAATCGGATTGGTTGGCAAATGAGTTCGAATATTCGTAAATCTAATGAGAATTGGGGTAAATCTAAATAATCAGAGCGGATTCAGGGGCTATGGATAAAATATACAGGGAGGCTTCCCTGAAGATGGTTCTCGGCAAAATGATGGCTCAGGCTCTTGATGCCTGTATTATAACCGATCTTTCTGTTATCAGGTGGCTTACCGGTTTCAGTGGCTCCAGCGCCAGGATGATTGTTACAAGGGAAAAAAGCTGGCTTTTTACCGATTTTCGCTACAAAGAACAGGCCTCCCGAGAGGTGAGTGTTGCTGAAACGGTTATTTCTGCCGATGGATTTGATGCCGAGCTTGCTTCCGGACGTTACTTGTTTGGCGAGAGTGTTGCCCTGCAGTCTGATACTATTACCTGGCATGAAGCTACTCGACTGATTGAGCGGCTTCATGGTCGGCATCGGGTTATACCGGTTCATGCTTTTTTTGATGAATTCAGAATGGTCAAACATGAGAGCGAACTGATGAAAATGCGACGAGCGGCAGAGATCAGTGAATCGGTGTTTGAAGGGCTCCTGCCTCTTATTACTCCTGAGGCTACGGAGCTTGATATTGCGGCTGAAATTTCATATCAGCATAAAAAACTTGGAGCGGAAAAAGACTCTTTTGACCCGATTGTTGCCAGCGGGCCGCGCTCTGCAATGCCCCATGCAAAACCTTCATCTCTCCGGTTCCAGCCGGGTGAGCTGATTGTTATTGATATGGGATGTGTCTATGAGGGGTATGCTTCCGATCAGACAAGGACTGTCGCTCTTGGCCAGGTGTCGGAAGAGGCCCGAAAAATATATCGTATTGTCCAGGGAGCCCAGGAGCTTGGTATAGCCTCTGCGAAGTGCGGCATGACCGGAAGGGAGCTTGACTCGATTGTGCGGGAATATATTGCAGGCCACGGTTATCCGGAGGAGTTTGGCCACGGTCTCGGTCACGGTGTAGGTTTTGAAGTGCACGAAGAGCCGAGAATCAGCCCGAAAGGGGAGCTGGTGCTTCAGGAAAATATGGTCTTTACCATTGAACCGGGAATTTACCTGCCTGGCAGATTCGGAGTGCGTATCGAGGATACGGTGGTACTGGGGCCGCAAGGCGCCGAGCCGCTTCAGCGTTTCAGCAAGGAGCTTATGGAACTGTAACTTTTTTTTACCTGCGAGAGGATGAAAATCGATTATTGCATGGTTATCACTACTACCCCGGACAGGGAGGAAGCCGAACATCTTGCAGAGGGTATTCTGGAGAACCGTCTTGCGGCCTGCATACAGATGGCTGACATCCGGAGTTTTTTTCTGTGGGAAGGCGCAATGCAGAAAGAGGATGAAGTTGTGCTCTCTATTAAAACCACGGAAGCACGCTACAGTGAGCTCGAAGCCTATATTCTTGAGTTTCACCCCTACGATGTTCCTGAAATTATCAAGCTTCAGGTAACCGGAGGGTTACCCGGTTATCTCAACTGGCTGGATTCGACCACAGGCAATGAGAAGCAGGGGAGTGAATAGTCGTTTTTTAATCACAATTTTGAACCTGAACCAGATGTCGCTCAGGAAGAATAACAGCAGTGAGTTTACCGAAACCTGACTTTTCTTTATAGACACATCCTGTATCAATGGCGATGAGACGGTCGGTCATTATTGGGTTTGTAATAGCGGTGTGTGCGCAGACAATGGTTTTTTCCCACTTGTCGAAAGGGCTATCCCTGAAAGTGGTGCGCATATGTACCCGTTGCCAGCAGAACTCCTCCTGCTGGTAATATCTGAGGTTGTCTTTGACGGAAAGTTCAGGGTCAAGACCTCCATGGGTAAAGAAGTAGTTCTCTGTTTCAATGAAAAATCGGAAGGTATGCAAAAAAGCCAGGTGCTTTTCTGAAAGAGTAAAATTTTCCGGACGGTTTCGGGAGCGCACTATTTTGAGTATTCTGTTATTCGGCCATCTGAGTTTGTTTTGTTTTTCACGGTATTCAAGGTACATCAGCTCATGATTACCCATGATAAAGTGACAGGTAAAGCGGGTCTGAAGGTCGATAAGATAGTCGATAACTGCTTTTGAAAGATTACCCCGATCAATCAGATCACCTAAAAAAACTAATTGATCATCATGTTCCGGATGGACTCTTTCTATCAGTTTTTTTAAAGAAAGCAGGCACCCGTGAATATCACCGATAGCAATAATTCGCCGCGTTTCAGATAATTCAGGAGTCATATAAAAGTAATCATGGAGAAATATGCAGCGTATCTGGTGGCAAGATGAAAAGATTGTTTCTTGTACTCTTGTTTCTGACGCTTGACAGGATGTGATTCTTTACTTCTAAACCCGGTTTAATCAGTGCTTTTCTCTTTGTAAAGGTACGTTAGTTATTTCATTGACGCAATCCTCTTCTTTTTGCTGAATCGACAGATCAGGTATTTCTTTTGCCAGCACATTTCCTGAATTGAAACACGCAGTTGTTTTCTGTCACATTTATTTTATGAGAGACTTTTTGCCTGGCAGAGTTATCAGTGTTAAATCTTTTGGAGCAGGCGGCGGATTTCGGAGGTGTAGGATGCCATGACGAGGAGCGGACTGGCATTGCGTTCGATGGTGCGGATCGCCTCTTCGGTGAGGGTTGAGATGGTGAAGAAATCCGCATGGGGGAAGTTCCGGGCAAAACGGTCAATCGAGTCGGTAATGTCGGGGTTGTTGAGTTCCGCAAACTCAGGCACAATCTTGCGGTGGTTGATGTCCTGAAAGAAGAGCAGGAGCGCACCAAGAAAGAGCGTCAGCTCACTGCGCGTCAGGTTTCGGGCACTCTCTTCAGCGGCCATAACAGCTTCATGGAAGCGGTTCGGCGTGAGCACCTTGCGCAAATAGTCGAGCGCCTGGTTACGCAGGAGCATGGTTGGCGTCTCAGCTCCATTGCTGTCACGGTTGTTGATCAGCTCCCATGCAAGCCGGAGGTTTCCCCTTGAAAAACTGACAATAAAGCTCAGTTCGGGCTCCAAAATTTCGGGGCGGTTTTCCATCAGCCAGAGGCGCAGTTCCCGGGCGGTTACTTTTGAGAACCGGACAGTCTGGCATCGTGAGCGTATGGTCGGAAGGAGCCCGTCCGGCCTTGAGGTTACCAGAATAAACAGCACATGAGCAGGTGGTTCCTCAAGCAGTTTCAGCAGCTTGTTTGCTGCCGAGGGGTGCAACCGGTCAGCCTGCGAAATAATGAAGATCTTTTTGCTTCCCTCACCCGGCATAAAGGATGCTTTATGCTGAAGCGCGATAATCTGTTCGGTCAGAATGCCCATGGAGCGCTCCATGGCGGGAGAGAAGTAGGGATTCTCTTTTTTTTGTTCAAGCAGCGCTTCGTAGCGTTCCCTGGCCTCGGTAAACTTTTTGTTCTCTTTTTTTGCCCCCTCCCCGGGGTCAAGCAGGGCTGATTCGACAGGAAAGAGATACTCAATATTCTGGTGCATGAAGGAGCGAACCTGCATACAGTCAGGGCAGGTTTGACATGAGCCCTCGCCGTTCTGAAGTGAAGCAGTGCGGCAGTTGAGAATTGAGGCGAGTTCAAAGGCAACGGACTCTTTTCCCGACCCTTCCGGGCCGGTAAAAAGGTAGGCATGAGCAAAGCGGTCTGTTTCAAGAGCTTTCTGCAGAACACGGATCTGCTGTTTCTGACCGATAATGTTTTTCCAGCTCATGCCTTCTCTGTCACCGTCATATAAAGGTCAGCCAGTTGTAGGGATCTTCGCCGGTCTGAACGATTTTCAGGTAGTGGTGCTGCAGGGCTTCGGTAATCGGACCGCGCCGTTCATTACCGATCGGATATTTGTCGATGCTTCTGACCGGGGTGATCTCTGCCGCCGTACCGGTCAGAAAGACCTCATCGGCAACATAGAGCGCTTCACGGGGAATAAGGGTTTCACGAACCTCGTAGCCAAGCTCTTTTGCGATGTGCATCACGGCGAAGCGGGTAAAGCCGGGCAGGATTGACTGACCGGACATGGGGGTATAGATAATGCCATCGCGGACAACGAAGATATTTTCACCGCTTCCTTCGGAAACATAGCCGTTAACGTCAAGCGCAAGGCCTTCGGCATAGTCATCCATCAGGGCTTCCATTTTGATGAGCTGCGAGTTCAGATAGTTTCCTCCGGCCTTGGCCCAAGAAGGCAAGGTGTTCGGAGCCGGACGGGTCCAGGATGAAACCCGGACGTCAACACCGGTTTCAAGAACATCCTCTCCAAGATAGGTGCCCCACTCCCAGGTGGCAATGGCAACTTCGATGGATGCACGGTGAGGGTTGACTCCGACTGCCCCCTGTCCGCGGTAGACCAGCGGACGGATGTAGCAGGCTTTCTGACTGTTGGCGTGGATGGTGCTGATGACCGCATCTTTCAGCTCCTTTTCGGAGTATGGAATTTCAATACGGTATATTTTCGACGAGTCCCTGAGCCGTTTGATATGTTCGTCAAGAAAGAGCACCGCCGAGCCTTTGAGGGTCTCATAGCAGCGGATCCCTTCAAAAGTGGATGAACCGTAGTGGACAACATGTGACAGGATGTGGATTTTGGCGTCATTCCAGTCAATCAGTTCGCCGTTCATCCAGATTTTTGCAGACTTGTTCATGATGCGGGTATTGGATGTTAAATCGTTACCGGTCTAAAACTCAAAGATATATTGTTTTGAGTTTTTTGAAAGTAAATGGAGCTGTTTTTCTGTAGTGTACGGGTAGATAATCTACTTTATCATCCGGTTCATGCAGCCGGATGTGATACGGAAGAGGTGCGAGAGGAAACAGCAAACCCGCATGGTATTGCGGGTCTGCTGTTCTTGAATTGGTAACGCTCAATAGATTCTTTCGTAAACGCCGTCCACTTCACGAAGAATCGGCTCATAGAGGCTGGCTTTTCGTCCGAAGCAGATGCCGAGCGCTTCATACATGGCGACATGGTCAAGATCGACATGGCGCTGGACAATAGCTTTGCTCGATTCAATGTATTCGATTTTACGACCCCTGACTTTGGATATCGTCACTCCTGTTTTGCCGTCAAGAAGGAGCAGAATAGCCGCCGCTCCGGCTTCGAAGCCGAAGTTGACATCGTAAGCCGAAGAGCTGCCTGAACGGACAAGGTGGCCGGGATGCACCTCACGCACTTCGGGAATCTCGTAGATTCCTTCAACGAACATACCGGTCTCTTTCATGAAAATCGGCATGGCCGGGTCGGTTTTCATTCTTTTCTGGATCTGCTGGCAGGTGAATTTGCCTGCACCGGCAAGTTTCTTGTGGCCGAAAGCATCAACGCCGGCTGATTCATCAACAATGTCGCTGCCATCGGCATTTTTTATGCCTTCGGCAACCACTATGGTATAGGTACCGCTGTTGACGTCGCTCTCCCTGATTCTGCGGGTAAAGCGCTCCTTGAGGTGTTCGTAGACAACATCCCAGTCTGCCGGAATTTCCGGTATGAGAATACAGTCGGCTTCAGCTGCAACACCGCTGCGGAAAGCGGTATGTCCGGCATACCGGCCGAATACCTCGGTTACGAGTACACGGTTGTGGGTTCTGCCGGTGGTTTTCAGGTCATGGACAAACTGCGCAATGCGGTTGATCGTGGAGTCTCCGCCGACCGAGTAAGTCTGGAGGTCGAGATCCATGGTTTTCGGCGCATGGATGCACTGTATGCCATTCTGGTTGAGGTCAACCATAACGCTTCCGGAGTCGTCACCACCGCTGATGACAAGAGCGTCAAGGTCAAATTTTTTCATGCCGGCCTTGATGCGGTTGTATTTTTCAGGATTGCTTATTGCCTTGATTTTAACTCTCGAATGACCGGCTTCGGATCCGGCAAAACTGGCATCGAACAGGTCAAGTCGACTCTGGTCAAGACGGACAATAGATGGCTGATCAATGAGGTTGTAGAGTCCGGCGTAGCCGTTTGGAATGATATAGAGTTCGAGGTCTTTTGACAGAGCCATCATTGCTGCGCCCTTAAGCACTGCATTGAGTCCACCACAATCTCCTCCGCTGGTCAGTATGCCTATTTTTTTCACAGTTATGCTCTCCTTTCAATGCCCGGGTTAGTTTTTAATGGCTGAATTTAGTTATTTAACTGAGGAACTTGTTGTTCCTGCTTCTGGCAATCAAGATAGATTTTTTGTCTGATTTTTCAACGCAAAGCTGCAAAATTTAAATAGGTGAGGATGCATCCCTTAATGTCAGAATTACTCATTATTTCATGAATTATCTGGACCAGGCAAGGATTGCTTTCGTGCATCTCAGGGAGAGAAAGCGCCAGACACTCCTGACCGCTCTTGGTGTTGCTGTCGGTTCAGCCATGCTTGTGACCACTATTTCGGTGGCTCGGGGTTCTTCGTCGAATGTCATAGCCAAGGTCATTGATACCATGCCGCATGTTATGGTGACAGCCGAGAGAGTGGTGCCGCTTATTCCGGACAATATCATCGGTCAGAACTCCCGGCGGATTGCCATGGTGACGAAAAATATCACACCGGACAAGCAGGAGGTTATCAAGAATTATGCCGGGGTTGTTGAGAGTATTCGTTCAGTCAAGGAGCTGCAGAGTATTTCACCGTTTGTTCTCAGCAAACTCCTTGCCCGCAACAAGACACGATTTACACCCTGCGTTGCCCGCGGGGTTGTACCGCAGCTTGAAGGGGAGATTGCCGGTCTTAAAAAGAATCTGATTGAAAAAAATGCTCTTGAGGAGCTCTCCTATACGCCGAATGGTATTCTTGTGGGAGATCTTCTGGCGAAAAAACTCAATGCAGGCTATCACTCAAGAGTTGTGCTGGTGACTAAAAACAGCGAGGAGTTCCCGGTAACGCTGGTGGGCCGCTTCAGCAGCGGATTCAATGCCAAGGATGAGCGGGAAGCCTATGTTAATCTTGCCCTTGCCCAGAGAATGGAGGGAATCGCATCGAACTCGGTGACCGGTATCGGGATGAGAACAGCGCATGTTGAGCGCGCAAATGAGACAGCCGCAGAGGTGCAGACGCTGAGCGGTTATAAAAGTGAGAGCTGGGATGAGACCAACCGGAATGTCATTGAGTTCTATAACCGGAATGCCCTGATTACCCTTGTGCTTGTCGGTTTTGTCTTTATTGTTGCAGGCCTCGGCGTCTCTTCGGTTATGACCACCGTGGTACTGCAGAAGGTGAAGGATATTGCCATCATGCGCTCAATGGGTATGCCTGCGGGGAACATAACCCGGATATTCATGCTTGAAGGGTTGATGATCGGGATTCTCGGGGTGCTCATCGGAAGCCCGGTGGGTCATGTGATTTGCCACTTTGTATCTTCCATCCGCTTTGAGGCCAGTACGGCAGGCGTGCTGAAAAGTGACCGGATCAATCTGATAGAAACGCCGGATGCGCACCTTATTGTGATTGTTTTCGGCATCCTGATTGCCGTGCTCTCATCCATGAGCCCGGCGCGAAAGGCAACACGTTATCAGCCGGTCCGTATTCTCAGGGGCGAGGTAGGCGCTTAGGGTTATGACCGGGAGTCCGGATGCTCAGGAGCAGTGTACTCAGATTTTTTGGATGATGCAGACAGCATGTGCGGCCGCACCCTCTTCGCGTCCGATATAGCCGAGTTTTTCGTTTGTTGTGGCTTTGACCGAGACCGTTCCGATCTCCATATTGAGACATCGTGCAATGTTTTTACGCATGTCGGTGATGTAGGGAGCGATTTTTGGCGCTTCAAGCAGCAGCATGGCATCAACATTGACCGTCCGGTATCCGTTTTTTTCAAGCAGTTTTCCCACATGCTTCAAAAGGATCATGCTGTCGATATCCTTGAATTCCATGCTGGTGTTGGGGAAGTGCAGACCGATATCTCCCAGTGCCGCAGCACCAAGCAGTGCGTCACTGACCGCATGGAGTAAAACATCGGCATCGCTGTGGCCTTCAAGTCCTTTTTCAGCAGCAATTTCAACACCGCCGATAACCAGTTTCCGGCCCTCTGCAAAGGGGTGTACATCAATACCGATTCCAATACGCATGGTCATAGAGAGTTTAAAGGGTTATGTCAGCAGGGTCTAAAGATAGAATAAATCATGAATATTTGGAACAGGGAGGCTTGTTGAGGCGCAGTAAAGCCTGAAAACAGCGTTGATTTCGCCTGATTTGCACTTTTACCGCCCCTTTTCTATGAAATGAATAAGATATTCCGGAAATTTCCGTAACAAGTGGCGCCAGAGAGATCAATGAGCGTGCATATGAGTACCATGACCTTTTCCCGATTACAGCGTTTTTTCTGGATCTGCTCCGGAACTCCGGTTTCAGTGATTGAAAAATATCCGACCGAGCACAGCAAATATATCGGTATCGGGGCAACCATATTTTTTACCGCGTTTTTTGCCGGTCTTTCCGGTGGATACGCACTCTATTTTGTTTTTGCCGGTTCTGCTTTTGCCGGGTTGTGGGCTCTTCTCTTCGGCCTCATCTGGGGGCTGGCAATTTTCAATCTCGACCGGTACATTGTTTCAGGCATCAACAAAAGCTCCAAAGGGCTGAAACAGTTCTACCAGGCATCCCCCCGTCTGATATTTGCCGTACTGATTGCCCTGGTTATTGCCCGACCCCTCGAACTGAAAATATTTGACAAGGAGATCCGCGAGCAGCTTCGTCTTCGTTATCTCTCCGATCAGAGGGAGATGATTGTAAAGGTGCAGGGCTCATTCAGGGAGAAATATGCTCTTGAACTCGGCCAGATTGCTGCCTATCAGAAAGAGTATGACAGTCTGAGCAGCGACGTGAACCGGTTACGGGAGGAGCTGAAAGCTGAGGTGTTCGGTTCCCATACCGCCACGACTTCCGGTGTGGAGGGATATGGTACCTATGCGAGAAACAAGGAGCTTGTTGTGAAGGCCAAACAGACAAGACTTGAATTTCTTGCGGCTCAGCTTGCCGGACTTCAGGAGTATATGAACCGCCAGAAAGCCGCTGAGGGGATCAACGCCCAATCGATACAGAATGAAAAAGAGATGGATCAGGCCATCGCTGTTGCCGGTTTTGCCGACAGAAACTGGGCACTGGGCGAGTTGACCCACTCGGCAAACGATGTGAGCCGCTCTTCGGCAAATGCAGTTACCTTTATCACCCTGCTCTTTATCGCCTTCGAATGTGCGCCGCTCATTGTCAAGCTGCTCTCCGATATCGGACCTTCTGATGTGGATATCAGGGAGTCGGAGTCCAGAATTATTTCGCAGTTGACCAGCAGCACATTTCTGTCACGCACCCGGATTGTCCGCGAGTACCGGACTCCAGGCTCCAAAAAAGGGGGGCGGCGGGCAAAGCGGTATCTCTCCAACAAGAGGTGGTAGAAAGAGAGCGCCGGCTAACCGGTAACAAGACTTCCGCTGTACTCTCTGATGGGTATCGCTCCCGGCGCCGAGAAGTGCTGCTCTATGGCTGCCGCCACCTTTTCGCTGATGTCCGGGTAGACAAAGTTCATGGTGCCGATCTGTACCGCCCGCGCTCCGGTGACGAGGAACTCCATCGCGTCTTCAAATCCGGCAATACCACCCATACCGACCACCGGAATTTTGACGGCATTATAGACCTCCCAAACTTTTGCGAGTGCGATCGGCTTGATAGCCGGTCCGGAGAGCCCTCCGGTGATGTTTTTCAAGAGCGGCTTGCGGGTTTTGTAGTCCACCGCCATGCCGACAACGGTATTGATGAGTGAAACCGAGTCTGCACCGGCCTCTTCTGCAGCAAGGGCGATAGAGCTGATCGAGGTGACATTTGGTGTCAGCTTGATCATAAGGTGACGGTGGGTTATTTTTCGCAGTTCCGAAACGATTTCAAAGGTCGCGTTCGGGCTGACACCCATAATCATGCACTCCCCCTTGACGTTCGGGCATGAAAGATTGATTTCATAGCCGTCAAGTCCATCTACCCGGTCCAGTTTCGAGACAACTTCACCGTACTCATCGATCGAGCGGCCGGCAATATTGACAATAACGGACGTATCAAGGGTTCTGAGAAACGGAACCTTCTCCTCTATGAACCGTTCAATGCCGACATTGGCCAGTCCGATGGCATTGATCATGCCCGAAGGGGTCTCTGCAATCCGTCGAGGGCGGTTGCCTGCCCGGGGTTCAAGGGAGATGGCCTTGGTAACGATGCCGCCTATTGTAGAGAGGTCACAGAGCCGACTGAGCTCTTCGCCGTAGGATACGGTACCCGATGCAAGGAGCACCGGAGATTTCAACTCCAGTCCCCGGCCAAGGGAGACCGATGCGCTTGTGGCCGGCTTGGCGCTACCGTGTTGGCTCATGATGGTCAGTGCTTGTTTCGGCACTCTCCTGAACCGGACTTGATGATGATGGTATCAGTCCGGTTCAGGAAGCGCAGAATGAGTATCGTTTACTTTTATGTTACTTGTTCAGATAGTAGCGGGTTGCGTAATCCCTGACCATTCTGTGGGTGTTGTATTCCGGTGCAATGGTGGCAATGGCGTTCCGGATTTTTTTGATCCACTCGGTCGGAATATTCTCTGCGTTGCGTTTGTAGAATGTCGGGATGATCTGGTTTTCCAGTGTCGAGTACATCTTTTCGGCATCGAAACGGTCCTGTTCCTCATGATTTTCGAAGAATTCACCGTTGCCTATTGCAAAGCCGTTCTCGCCGTTATAGGCTTCAGGCCACCAGCCGTCCAGCACACTGAAATTCAGCCCGCCATGCAGTACGGTTTTCTCGCCCGATGTTCCGCTTGCCTCCATCGGCCTGACCGGGGTGTTCAGCCAGATATCAACGCCGGAAACCATCCGTTTTGCCACACCGAGATTGTAGTTCTCCAGGAAGATAACCTTGCCGGTAAACTGCGGACGGCGCGAATGATGAACAATCTGGCGGATATAGTCCTTTCCTGCGTCATCGTGCGGATGGGCTTTTCCTGCAAAGACGATCTGCAGCGGCATATCCGTATTATTGATGATCCGGTCGAGACGGTCAAGATCACTGAAAATCAGCGGTGCTCGCTTGTACGTCGCAAATCGCCTTGCAAAACCGATGGTCAGCACGTCCGGAGAGAAGGTGTTTTTCGGAGAGCGCATCACGTCATACTCGTTGTAGAAGGTATTGGAGTGCTGGTGAAACAGCTGGTTTGCCAGGTAGCGGTCGATAAAGTCGAACAGATTGCGCTTCAGGCTGTAACGCAGAGACCAGAGTTCGGAATCGGAGACTGTTGCAAGCGCAGCTTCAGCCGCTTCACGTGAAAGGGTCATCTCGTCGATACTGCCGGCATGGTTTTTCCAGAAACTGTCGGTCAAACCGCATGTCCAGCTGCTGGCGTGCACGCCGTTGGTGATATGACCGATCGGCACTTCTGCAACCTCTTTGTCTTTGTAGAGGTGCTGCCACATGGTGCGAGAGACCTCTCCATGCAGTTTTGATACTCCGTTTGCCGCCCTCGACAGATTGAGTGCAAGCACCGTCATGGTGAAGAGTCCGTAGATATTATTCCGGTCTTCGGAGCCAAGCAGCATAAGATCATCGAACGTAATGCCTGTAGTTGCCAGGTACTTGTCGAAAGTGTAGTGCATCATCTCTCTTGAGAATCGGTCATGACCGGCAGGAACAGGTGTGTGCGTAGTGAAGACGCAACGCGAACGGACACTTGCCTTTGCCTCCTCTTGTGTAGCTCCTTTTGCATGCTCCATGGCCAGCAGCTCAAGGGTGAGAAATGCGGAGTGCCCTTCGTTCATGTGATAGACTGCGGGTTTTTCACCAAGCTCTTCAAGCAGCTTGACGCCGCCGATTCCGAGGACGATCTCCTGGTTGATACGCATGTTCTGGTCACCGCCATAGACTCGACAGCAGATATCGCGGTAGTGGGATTCATTCTCCGCAATATTGGTGTCAAGCAGATAGAGTGTTGCCCGGCCGACCTTTAAACGCCATGCCTGTGCAAAAACTTCGCTTTGTGCTATATTAACGGAGATGACAAGATCACTGCCGTCAGCCCGTTTTACTTTTTCTACCGGAAGATGTTCAGGGTGCTGAAGCGGGTAGTCTTCCATCTGCCATCCATCGTGATTGAGGTACTGGCGGAAGTATCCCTCCCTGTAGAACAGGGTGATGCCGATAAAGTTGATGCCAAGGTCACTGGCCGATTTGATGTGATCTCCGGCAAGAACCCCGAGTCCTCCGGAATAGATTCTGACACTTTCATGGATACCGAACTCCGCGCTGAAGTAGGCTACAGGACGCTCAACAAGTTCCGGAGCGTTTTTTGCCGCCCAGGTCTCTTTTTCGTTCATGTAGGCGGTAAAGCGGTCGTGGGCGGCATCTATTTTTTTGCCGAAATCGCCATAACTGCGAGCTTCCAGTTCATCCTGGGAGATATGCCGAAGCAGTTCTACCGGATTGTGGTTGTTCCGTTCCCAGAGCAGAGGAGAGAGCTCCTCAAAAATCTGTTTTGCTTCTGTATCCCAGGACCACCAGAGATTTCTTGTGAGTTCGTTAAGAGAGACTATTTTTTTTTGCATAATGGATTATGAAATGCTTTGCTTTGCTGCAGCAGGTTGAATGAGAGGCAGAATCTTACAGCATTAAGAGACTTTTGCGGCTTTTGACGTTTGCCCTTGTGAATGAAAATATGGCTCAATTTACTGTTTTAGAATAAAAAACCGCAAACATAACGATTTGAATACAGGAGAGGTGAAAATAGCGCACCTGTCGGACCTTCATGTTTCCGGCAGAAAGGACCACCGCCAGCTCGAAGATCTTGATCGTATGCTCGATCATCTCAACACCGCAGGCTTTGATCATCTGGTCATTTCCGGGGACCTCAGCAATACAGCAAATTCCGGTGACTGGGGGGTGGTGAAAGAGAAACTGGAGAAGCATGGTCGCTACCATTGGGAGAAGACCACCGTTATTGCCGGTAATCATGATTTGATCAATCTTGAAGAGGAGATGCGTTTTTATAACGCACTGAATCCCTTGCCGCTTCTCAGAAAAAAAGCATTTGATCGCAAGCTCGCTGATTTTTGCCGGTATTTCCGGGAGTTGATTACCGGAGAAGAGGGTGGCTCTCCGATCTATCCGTTTGTCAAGATCATCAACTATCCTTCCGTGAGAATTGCCATTACCGCATTCAATTCAGTGTTCCCCTGGTATCCGGCTGATAATCCTTTAGGGGCGAGAGGTGAAGTTGATCAGAAGCAGCTTGATGCATTTTCCTCGGAGAGCCTGCTATCCACGCTCCGGGAGTGTTTTGTGATCGGGCTCTGCCATCATGCCTACAGGGTATACGGGACCGATTCGCTGATTGATCAGGCTTTTGACTGGACCATGGAGCTGAAAAACCGGGAAGCGTTTCTCGATCTGATGATTTCCCTGCATGCAAGAGTGGTGCTGCACGGCCATTTTCACCGTTTTCAGTCCTATGTGGTTAAAGATCTGACCTTTATTAACGGGGGAAGTTTTCGCATCATTCCAAAGCAGTACAGTGAGCTGATCGTGGACGGGAATGGGGGATTCACTCAGCGTTTTATCATGCTGCCGTGACACCTATCTCAACGATTCCGGACTCTGCTGCCGTTCCCGGAGATTCGCAATTACTGTGATCAGCCTATCCGGTTTGTCTTCATGTAGTCGCGGATTCTTTCGGCATGATCGCGATCCTCCTGGTTGAGCTGCTTGAAAATATTTGAGGAGTAGGAGTGTGTCGGGCTGTCGAGAAAGTGCTGAAAATGGGACTCTCCTGCGGCCAGTTCAATGTCAAGTGCGGCCTGAAATGCAGCCTTTCTTGAAGGCGGTACGGCCGAATAGGCTGCTATGAGAGCTGAAATTTTTTCGTTGGTATCAATAAGGGACTGAAGGTCTTTGGAGAGCAGATTGTCAGGAAAGAATTCCATCGGCTGAGGCTGCTTTTTTTCCTGTTGAAGCAGTGATGCGTGCCCTCTCTCCTCCATGGCGAGCTGCCACCAGAAATCCTCGTCTTCGGAGAGCTGATCATGCAACAGCGTGTAGAGTTTTGCAAGGCTCAGCTCAAGTTTTATGGACTCGTCAAGGTGCTGCAGAAGTGTGGCAGGCATGGGTAAAAACGTTTGGTATTGATTTTAGTGCAGGCGAACTGCTGCTCTGGCATAGGAACAATCTTTTTAAACCTAAATATAACCGAGATATTTTTTCCTTCAGGCCATTATTTTCCTGTAGCGGGAAAAAGTTCTCGGCTTACATGATTTTTTTTAGTGCTTGTGCTTGCCATTGATGAACACGATTAAACCGGAAAACGTTTGCCGTAATGGAAGCAGAATTTGACAGAGCCTGTGCTCTCCACATGCAGGGCCGTTTTGAGGATGCATTTGCGCTTTACCAGAGTGTACTGAGTCGGGATCCCCTTCATTTCGATGCGTTGCATCTCTCGGGAGTAATTGCCGCCCAGACCGGTGACCTCCTTCGGGCAGCAGAGTTGATCAAACGGGCATTGGAAATAGATCCCCGGCATATCAATGCCTTGAACAACCTCGGCTATGTGCTCAGGGGGCTTGGTCGCATGGAATCGGCGATCGAACTGCATGACAGGGCACTTCTGATCGAACCTGCACATGCAGATCACTGGTATAACCGCGCTCTTGCCCTCCATGATCTCGCCCGCTTTGAAGAGGCTGTCGGGAGCTTCCGGAAGGCACTCTCCCTGAAGCCGGACTTCGCTGATGCATGGAATATGCTCGGGGCGGCTCTCAATGCTCTGAAGCGTCATGAGGAAGCTCTGGAGTGTTATGAGCGGTCGATTGCACTGAACCCGTCAACTGCTGCTGCCCATAACAACAGGGGGGTTGCCTTGAACGATCTCGAACGGTTTGCCGAAGGGCTGAGAAGCTGTGAGCAGGCTCTTGCTCTGCATGCAGGGGATGTTCCCGCCTGGAATAACAGGGCAATCTCCCTGATGGGCCTTGATCGTCACGAGGAGGCACTTGCAAGTTGCATGAAGGCGATCCAGCTTGAGCAGGGGAGTGCTGAAGCCTGGACGCTTCTTGGCGTGGCGTTGAACAATCTGAAGCGCTACGGGGAGGCGATTGAAGCTCATGAACGTGCTTTGCGGTTGAAGCCCGGAAATGCAAAGGTATACAACAATTTGTCGGTGGCGTTGAATGGCCTGAACCGTTTCCCGGAGGCTCTTTCAAGCTGCACGAAAGCTATTGCACTGAATCCGGACTACAGCGGGGCGTATATCAACAGCGGTAACGCACTGAACGGGCTTGGACGCTATAACGAAGCCGTTGCATGCTATAGCATGGCATTTGAAAAAGAGCCTGATAGTATTGATGCTTGCTGGAACATCGGTTTCAATCAGCTTCTTGTCGGTAATTTCCGGGAGGGGTGGCAGAACTATGAGTGGCGCTGGAAAAAGAGAGAGATGAAGGGCTATGTCCGGAAGTTTTCTCAGCCCGAATGGAATGGAAAGGATGCACTGGATGGCCGAACCATTCTGCTCTACAGTGAGCAGGGGCTTGGCGATACGATCCAGTTCTGCCGCTATGCAGGAGTTGTCAGGGATAGGGGGGCAACGGTCACGCTTCAGGTGCAGGATGCACTTGCACCGCTGTTAGCAGGCACTCTTGAAGGGGTAACGATTATCAGTGAAGAAGCGGAAGTTCCATCCTTTGATCTCCATCTCTCACTCATGAGTCTCCCAGGGGTTTTTTGTACGGTGGAGGAAACTATTCCTGCCGATAAAAATGGTTACATCAGGGCGGATGCAGCAAAGGTGAGGATTTGGAGGGAGAGGCTTGGAATTCCGTCAAAGCCCAGGGTCGGTGTGGTATGGAGTGGCAGCACGACCCACGGCAATGATCATAACCGGAGCATTCCGCTCTCTGAATTCGTCAGCCTGCTGCCGGAAGAATTCGACTATATAGGCCTCCAGAAAGAGGTGCGCGAGAGTGATATGGAGGTACTGCGGGAGCATTCCGGAATAGTGCTATTTGGTGAACAGCTTGCTGATTTTACTGATACAGCGGCTCTCTGTGAGCTGGTCGATCTGGTGGTGAGTGTTGATACAAGTGTGGCGCATCTGGCAGGAGCGATGGGCCGACCGGTCTGGATCCTTCTGCCGTTCAATCCCGACTGGCGATGGCTGCTTAAGCGAGATGACAGCCCGTGGTACCCCACCGCCCGTCTTTTCCGCCAGGAGTCGCCCGGTGAATGGGCGCGTGTGATGGTTTCGGTCAGGGAGGCGCTGCTTGAAAGATTTTCCGGATTCTGAAACAAAAAAGCCCGCGATGTGCGGGCTTCTTTGCGTATAACGTGGAGTTACTTGTTGCGGTAGGCGGCGTACTCCTGGAGGCTTTTGACGCCGAACTCCTGATGGCGGATACAGTCTATCGCCTGTACCGATGCTTCGGCTGCCTCAATGGTTGTGACAAACGGAACATTGTTCAGCACTGATGCAGCGCCGATCGCCTCCTCATCATGCAGCGCTTTTTCGCCTCTCGGCGTGTTGATGACAAAGTTGATCTTGCCGTGCTTGATAATGTCGAAGATGTTCGGTCGTCCCTCTTCTCCCACCTTGAACACCTTTTTGCACTCAATGCCATTCTCTCTCAGGAAGCTGTAGGTTCCGGCAGTGGCAACAAGATCGAAATCCATGCGGTAGAGCGCTTTGGCAATAGCGATGATCCTCTGGTTTTTATCCTGGTCATTGACGCTGATGAAGACTGCTCCGGAGAGGGGGAGGTGCATGTTTGCCGCCTGATAGGCCTTTGCAAAGGCTTCAGGGAAGTTGTCAGCAAGGCTCATGGCTTCACCGGTTGAACGCATTTCAGGGCCGAGATAAACCCCTGATTTCGCAAACTTTGAGAATGGAAAAACCGGCTCCTTGATCGAGATGTGGGTCATACCGAGTTCATCGCAATCTTTCAGGTCATACTCCTGTCGCAGATCGCTGAGCTTTTCTCCGAGCATGACGCGGGTGGCAATTTTTACAACCGGAATGGCGGTAGCCTTGCCGACAAAAGGAACCGTACGGCTTGCTCTCGGATTTACTTCAATGACATAGACACTCTCATTCTGAACAGCATACTGAATGTTCATCAGTCCCACAACCTTGAGGTTTTTGGCAAGGGTGCGGGTATATCCCTTCATGGTCTCTATGGCCTTCGGGCTGATATTGTGATAGGGGAGAATCGAGGTGGAGTCACCGCTGTGTATGCCGGCCGCTTCAACATGCTGCATGATGCCGCTGATGACGCAGTCCGAGCTGTCGGCAATGGCATCTATGTCGAACTCAACCGCTGTTTCCAGAAAACGGTCGATCAGGAGCGGATATTTTTCGGAAATGAAGAGCGCCTGATCGATATACTCCTTGAGCGAGTCGTCATTGTAGACAATCTTCATTGCCCGTCCGCCGAGAACGTAACTCGGGCGAACGAGAGCAGGGTAGCCTATTCTGCGGGTAATCTCCTTTGCTTCCTCAAAACTGATGGCCGTGCCGTATTCCGGATGGGGAATCTCAAGCTCTTCGAGGAGTGCGCCGAATTTTTTGCGGTCTTCAGCAAGGTCTATCCCTTTTGAAGAGGTTCCGAGAATGGTTACACCGGCTTCATGCAGCTTGGTCGAGAGTTTGAGGGGTGTCTGGCCGCCAAAGCTCACAATAACGCCGAGCGGCTGTTCATGCTCTATGATACGGATGGTATCTTCAAAGGTGAGGGGCTCAAAGTAGAGTTTATCGGCAATATCGTAATCTGTTGAAACGGTTTCAGGGTTACAGTTCACCATGATGGTCTCATAACCGGCCTCCCTGAGAGCAAAAACAGCCTGGACACAACAGTAGTCAAACTCGATACCCTGGCCGATCCGGTTTGGGCCGCCTCCGAGGATGATGACTTTCTTCCTGTCAGAGGAGATTGATTCGTTTTCCTCCTCGTAGGTTGAGTAGTGGTAGGGTGTTTTTGCATCGAATTCAGCCGCGCAGGTATCGACGGTTTTGAAGACGGATTCAACATGGTAATGTTTTCTGAGAGCCCGGATTGCGGGTTCGGAACTGTTGAAGATATTGGCAAGTTGAAAATCGGAAAAGCCGTGCTGTTTTGCTTTCAGAAGCTGCTCTTTCGGGAATTTGCGGGAAAGGTCAGTAACCTCCTGCGGCAGGTCGGAAGCTTGAGTGGTCATGCAGTCTCAGTAGTTTTGAAAAGCTTCAGGATTCGACAGTGTAAAGGTAACAATTCACCTCTTTATATAAAAACCGGTGCATTATACAAAAATGCCCATGCTTCTCAAAGCCGCCCGTTTGAGGTTCCTTCGCTTCTTTTTCTGCGGCCTGAAAATGGAACGGGAATTTTTTTACATTACAATGTTTTCGTGTAATATCTGCTTTCGAAAAACGGTGTAACAAAACGTATGGATAAGTCGAATTTTGACTCAATCGAAGCTGCTCTTGAGGATATCCGCCAGGGTAAACTGGTGATTGTTATTGATGACGAGGATCGTGAGGACGAAGGCGATTTTATTGCCGCGGCTGATCTGGTGACCACCGAGATGGTCAATTTTATCACCAGAGAGGCGCGGGGCCTGCTTTGCGTGGCCATAACCATGGCGAGGGCAAAGGAGCTGCAGCTTGATCCGATGGTTCAGAGAAATACCTCCCAGCACGAAACCAATTTTACCGTCTCTGTCGATGCCATTGCCGAAGGTGTGACGACCGGTATTTCGGTTTTTGACCGGGCAACAACCATCAAAATGCTTGGAGATCCATCCTCGAGTGCCGATGATTTTTCCCGTCCCGGCCATATTTTCCCCCTCCGTGCCATGGATGGCGGAGTGCTTCGCCGGGTAGGTCATACCGAAGCCGCCGTTGATCTTGCCCGTCTTGCCGGGTGCAGCCCTGTCGGTCTGCTTTGTGAAATCCTGCATGAAGATGGCAGCATGGCGCGGCTTCCCGAGCTGATCAAACTGAAGAAAAAATTCGGGCTGAAACTTATTACCATCAAAGAGCTTGTTGCCTATCAGATGCAGCGCAACAAGCTGGTGAACCGGGCGGTAGAATCAAGACTTCCGACAGCATACGGCGAGTTCAGGCTGATCGCCTATGAAACGTTTGCCGACCAGCAGAACCATATGGCGATTGTGAAAGGGGATATCACCAGTGACGAACCGGTGCTGGTCAGGGTTCATTCGCAGTGCGCTACCGGTGATACCTTTGCCTCTCTTCGCTGCGATTGCGGCAACCAGCTTGCCTCGGCCCTTTCCAAGATTGAAAAGGAGGGTCGCGGTGTACTGATCTATCTGATGCAGGAGGGTCGGGGTATCGGTCTTATCAATAAACTCAAAGCCTATAATCTTCAGGATGAGGGGTTTGATACCGTCGAAGCCAATGAGAAGCTCGGTTTCAAGGCTGATCTGCGCGACTATGGTATCGGAGCCCAGATTCTGAAGGATCTTGGTGTCAGGAAAATGAAGCTCATGACCAACAATCCCAAAAAAGTGGTTGGTCTTGAAGGGTACGGTCTGGAAATTGTCGAACGTATTCCGCTTGAAATCGCTCCGAATCCCATGAATCAGAGCTATCTGGATACCAAGCGTGACAAGCTCGGTCATATGATCGGATGTTCATGCGGCTCCGAGGGGCGTACGAACCGCTGAGAGAAGAGAGAGAACAAAATCACAACAAGTAAACTTCCATAAGGAAAAGGAACGACTCGCGATGGATACCGACATCCTTCAACTGCAGGATAGAGAGGTCTTTGAAGCTATAGCCAATGAGACGACCCGGCAGACTGAAACACTTGAACTCATTGCTTCGGAAAATTTTACCAGCCGTGCCGTCATGCAGGCATGCGGCTCGGTAATGACCAATAAATATGCCGAAGGGTACCCCGGCAAGCGCTACTATGGCGGATGCGAATTTGTTGATGTTGCCGAAAATCTCGCCCGCGACCGGGCTAAAAAGCTCTTTAAATGTGACTATGTCAATGTACAGCCTCATTCCGGTTCAAGCGCCAACATGGCGGTTCTTTTTTCAGTACTGAAGCCCGGCGACACCATCATGGGGCTCGACCTCTCGCATGGGGGCCATCTCACGCACGGCAGCTCGGTCAACTTTTCTGGCCAGATGTATGATGCCCACTCCTATGGTGTGGATCGCGAGAGCGGCTTGATTGATATGAACAGGGTTGAGGAGCTTGCCCTCAAGGTCAGACCTAAACTGATTATTGCCGGAGCCAGCGCCTATTCGCAGGGGTTTGATCTGAAGGCGTTCAGGGCGATTGCCGACAAGGTCGGAGCTTTTCTGATGGCCGATATCGCTCATCCTGCCGGACTCATTGCCGCAGGTCTCCTGGGTGATCCCATGCCGCACTGTCATTTTGTGACCACTACGACGCATAAAACCCTTCGAGGACCCAGAGGCGGTATGATCATGATGGGCAGTGATTTCGAGAATCCCATGGGAATTACCATCAAAACCAAAACCGGCTCGCGCGTGAAAATGATGTCCGAAGTGATGGATGCAGAGGTTATGCCCGGTATCCAGGGCGGCCCGCTTATGCATGTCATTGCCGGCAAGGCTGTAGCGTTCGGTGAGGCACTGAAGCCGGAGTTCAGGGAGTATGCCATTCAGGTCAGAAAGAATGCTGCTGCGATGGCGGAGAAGTTCACCTCACTCGGTTATAACATTGTCAGCGGCGGTACCAAAAACCACCTCATGCTGCTTGACTTGCGCAACAAGAACGTTACCGGCAAGGTTGCCGAGAACCTGCTGCACGATGCCGGTATTACGGTCAACAAGAATATGGTTCCTTTTGATGACAAGTCACCCTTTGTCACCAGCGGCATCCGTATCGGTACACCGGCCATGACGACCAGAGGCATGGTTGAAGCGGACAGTATCGCTGTCGCTGAACTGATTGACCGGGTTATTACTGAGGCTGAAAAGCCTGAAGTGGCGAAGGTCTGTCAGGGTGTCAGAGAGGAGATCAAGGCACTCTGCCTTCGCAACCCGCTTGTGGGCTATGTGTAAAAACCTCCTGTGCCTGTTTATCTGTTTCAAAGCCCGTCAAAACCATCTGACGGGCTTTTTTTTGTTAGCATAGAGAAGGCGTGGCTCAGAGGTTCCTGACAATGTTGTCGATCATGGTTTTCAACTCTTTCGTGGTTTTTCCGATTTTATTATCCATTGCCACCTTCTCCATCAAGAGCTCTTTTTCCTTCTCGGTATTGTTCTCTATCCGGATTTTTTCCGTAATGGCGGTTTTCTGACGGATCAGCGGCTCAAGAATAAGGTTTTTGAATGCATCAAGAAACATGGCCAGGCACCGTTTGGCGCTTTCAGCATGGACATCGGAGAGCTCGTGCCATTTATTGCTCACCGGCTGGTCCATCATCAGTCCTGAAGCAAGATCTCTCGACTCGGGAGTGCTGAACTGACTGATCTCGGATGCGATGTCGATCCGCTCTTCCGGATTCCCTTCGATATCGTGGTAGCGGCGGATCATATGGGTGAAGATCTGCTGTGCAGCCGGATGTGAAAGCTCAAGCATCTCTTCATGAGAAGCGGCAAATTCAAGAACCGCATTGCCGTATCCGGTGCTTTCAAGCAATGCTTTTAAAAAAGTTTTTTCAAGCACGGAGAGCTCTTTATTCACCTTTTTCGGTACGGTTACCTCTGTTCGCCGCTCTTGTGAAACGCTTTTTTTCCCTTCCGCCTCAAGTTGCTTTCCGAGCAGTTCAAGGAGTGCCGAGTGACTGATGGAGAGTTTTTCTGCCAGCTCCTGAAGGTAGAGCTCCTGCTGTATACGGTCGGGAATCAGCGCTATCGTATGCACCATTGAGCGTATGGACCTTGATTTTTCCTCCGGTTGTTCGAAGTCGCCGGATTCCGAGAAAAAACGGATTTGAAACTCCAGAAATTGGAGTTTTTCCGATTCAGTAAATTGCAGGAACTTTTCCCGCCCTTCCCGGCGAATAAAACTGTCGGGATCGTCTCCCGAAGGAAGCATGACAACAAAGGGGGTGATGCCCTCTGCAAGAAGGGTTTCGATACCCGTTATCATGGACTTCAGGCCTGCAGGATCAGCATCATAGATAAAGAGTACCCGTCGGGTGTAGCGTTGCAGGATTTTCGCCTGATAGCGTGTCAGTGAGGTGCCGCATGAAGCGACAGTATTGGTTATACCGGCCTGGTGAAGGGCAAGCACATCCATATAGCCTTCAACAAGGATGGCACTCTCCATCCGGCGGATCTCGTTTTTGGCGGCGTGAAGACCATAGAGCAGTTTTGACTTTTCAAACAGCGCACTCTCCGGAGAGTTCAGGTATTTTGGCGCATGCGGGTCATTGCCGAGCGTGCGTCCGCCGAAACCGACAACCTGCCCTCCAACCGAAAAGACCGGAAAAATCACCCGGTTACGGAAGGTGTCATACCAGGAGTTTCTCTGCTTGTTGTGGGTTATAAGTCCGAGATCAACCAGGTGCTCCTGGGGAATTGCCGAACGTTTGGCTGCGTTGAAGAGATGCTCCCAGGATTCAGGCGCATAACCGAGGCCGAAGCTCCGGATGGTTTTTTCCGAAAGCCCTCTCTCTGTTCCGAGATAGGCAGAGGCGGTTTTTCCTTCACTGCCCTGAAGCGTCTGATGAAAAAACTTTGCCGCCCAGCGGAGTGTTTCAGTCCGGCTCTCTTCTCCCGGCTTTTCACGCTCTTTTTTTTCGGTAAATCGGCTGATATCCACCCCGGCTCGCTTGGCAACCAGTTCGACCGCTTCAGGAAATGAGACTTTTTCCATCTCCATGATGAAGGAGAAGACATTGCCGCCCTTGCCGGTTGAAAAACATTTGTAGATCTGTTTTTCGGGTGAAACCACAAAAGAGGGGGTTTTCTCCCTGGTAAAAGGGGAGAGGGCCTTGTAGTTTCTTCCCGAAGGCTGAAGGGTCAGGTAATCGGAGATAATATCGACAATGTCTGCAGCCTGACGGACATCATCAATGGCTGTATGAGGGATCATCTATCGGTACCCGGTTATAAAAATTATTGCTGGAATACGTCTATTTCTCTTTTCCGGATCGATTAGTATTTAAAAATCGCAAGCTTATTTACTAAATTCAGCTCTACTGTAGTAGATTTTTTGCGTCGATTTCCACCACAGTATAGCAAATTACAGAGTGGTTTATCACACCGGTGTTATTTGCCGGAGAGACAAAAATAAAAAACAGTCTATGAAACAGGGTTTATTTACGGGTTTACTTATTGTCGTAACCTACTTGGTTTCTTTAGGGTTTTATGTCTGGATGGGCACGAACCCTCCTGAGTCGATGTTTCATGCCGTATGGAAGGGCGGACCGGTTGTATCGGTGCTTATGGCGCTTATTCTTATGGTTATTGCCTACGTTGTAGAACGGATTATTGCGCTCAACAAGGCTTCCGGAAAAGGCAATATTCCCGAGTTTGTGCATCTGCTTAAACAGGATATTGACAACGGGGATATTGATCAGGCAATTCTGAAATGTGATGATCATCAAAGCTCACTGGCTGCGGTGCTTCGTTCAGTGCTTGAGCGCTATAAAAAACTTGCCCTGTTCAATGTGACTGATCGGGAGAAAAAGATCAGCGAGATGGAGAAGGCTGTGGAGGAGGCTACGATTATGGAGATGCCGCTTCTGGAGAAAAATCTTGTCGCGATCTCCACGATTGCATCGATTTCCACCATGGTCGGACTTCTTGGAACAACGCTTGGCATGATTCGCGCCTTTGCCGCCATGGCTACAAGCGGCGCTCCTGATGCGGTTCAGCTCTCTCTTGGTATCTCCGAGGCTCTCTTCAATACCGCGCTTGGTATTTGCGGCGGTATCATGGGTATTGTGGCCTACAATATCTTTACCAGCAGGGTGGATCGTTTCAACTATACGATTGATGAAGCGGCCTTTTATATCATTCATACTCTCGGAACCGGAAAATCGGATAACTGATGTCGAGAATCAAGGCTAAACGGGTTGGTTTTCGACTTGATATGACGCCGATGGTGGATGTTGCGTTTCTCCTCCTGACGTTTTTTATGCTGACAACCAAATTCCGTCCTCCGGAAGTTGTCCGGATTGACCTCCCCTCATCTCATTCGGATCTGAAGCTTCCCGAGTCGGATGTGCTGACCGTGACGGTGAGCGGAGATAATACCTTTTTTATGGGGGTCTCATCCCAGCAGTCGAGGGAGAAAATTTTCAACTCCGTTGTGAAGCAGAAGCTGATAGCTGCAAAGTTTTCATCAGCGGCTGTACAGGATTCACTGAAACAGTTCAAACTTGCCGACAGCTTTCCTGTCGAGCGCGATGAACTTGACCGGTTTGTGGTTATGGCACGTTTTGCCGACCAGAAACTTCGACCGGTTGTCCGGGCGGATTCAGATGCAAGTTTTGATGCGGTAAACCAGGTGATCAAGGTTTATAAAAAGGCAAATCTTTTGACCTTCAATCTGGTTACGGTATTTGAAAAGGAGGGCCGCTGACAATGGGTGTTGTTGATTCTCCAAATGGCCGCAGGGGTCCCGGTAAAAAGAAGCGGCATTCAAAACGAATAGGGTTTCATCTCGATATGACCCCGATGGTGGACGTGGCGTTTCTGCTGTTGACTTTTTTCATGCTGACAACGACTTTTTCGAAATCAAATACGATGGAGATCAACCTTCCTCCGGAAATGACCGAAGTGAAGGTTGCCGAAAATAATGTCATGACACTCAGAATTGCTGATGACTCCATGGCATACTGTTCTCTGGGCAATGAGGCTCCCCGGCGTATTCCCCTTTACGATACCCAGGACACCCATCGGCATGTACTGAGCACGCCGTTGCGTCAACTGATCAAACAGCAGGCGAAAGCCAACGAGAAGACGGTCATTGTCGTTAAAATCAGTGACAAGGCGAAGTATCAACAGCTTGTTGATATTATCGATGAGCTGAACCTTATGAAAATAGACCGGTTCAGTCTTGATGACTTTACCGAGCAGGATGCGCTGGAAATCAAAAGAGCGGTTTAAGCGAGTAATCAGCAAAGGAGTTCATTCAGGTGTCTTCAAAGTTAAAAAAAGTCCATCAGGAGACCTATCAGCGTAAAGCGCTCACCTGGTCTTTCGGTGATGAGTTTCTTGATACTGAAACTCTGCGAAAGCTGCAATACGGCAATCTTGTTCTCCGTCGGCAGGCCCATCTTTTTCTGAGCCACGGAGTTATTACCGCCATGGTGCTGCTTTCGGTTTTCTGGATCGTTACGGCTAACTGGAAAACCATCTCTTCTATTACCGGCTGGTTTGACAATGACAAGGCACCTATGGTTGAGTGCTATGAAGTGGTTACCAGTGTTACCCAGCTTCCTCCTCCTCCACCGCTCAATGCTCCCGAACCGACTCCTGTCACCCCATCAGCGGCGGTTCCAGCCCCTCCGAATGTTGGTAAAATCAAACAGGTGAGTGAGTCGGAAGTGCCTCTTCAGCAGACAGTGGCGACTCAGAAGGAGCTGAAGCAGGCGATACAGACTACGGGGTCAGGTTCCGGATCCGGCGCCGGTTCAGGTGATGAGGTTCCGATGTTTATTCCCTGCGAGAAGATGCCGGGTTTTCTTGACCAGAAAAAACCGCTCTATCCCGAAATGGCCAGAATTGCGGGGATTACGGGTAAAGTTTTTGTCAGCGTCCTTATCGGTGAAGATGGCAGACCAATCAAAGCCAAGGTTATGAAACGCCTTCCGGCTGACTGTACAGTATTTGATGCGGTTGCCATCAAGTCTGCCATGGAGTCGAGATATTACCCCGGAATACAGAACGGCAGCCCCATCAAGGTGTGGTTTACCGTGCCGATAAAGTTCCAGCTCGACTGACTCACCGCTATTAATTTGTTCCGCGGTTCGATTGTTTTCTTGGGCGGTGCTCAAAATCCTCATCCAGGCCCAGACTTCGTCGGGACTGCGTTATAAATATCGCGCCCCGCAGGGGCTTGAACATCAAACCGCTCACGACAGGTAATAGCGGCGATTTTTCAGCGGTTTTTTTTCGGTTCAGGCCGGTAGAGCACGGCAAAGGCAATGCCTGCATAGGCTGCCGTCAGGGTGACGGGGCTGACGAAGAGTGAGAAAACCCCGTCCACATCCTTTTCAAGGAACATTATTCCAAAGCTGGCAGCAATAACGAGCGTTCCGAGAGCAATCAGGATATAGTTGACTCTCCCGAGGGGCATTGCGGCTGTTTTTGCGGCAGGGGATTTACCCTGCTCTCTCTTCGCTGAAGATTTCATCAAGTGTGTTTATACATTTTTGAGCTTCCTCCCTGGTGATACAGAGCGGGGGGAGAAGCCTTATGACGTTCACGCTCGTGGCGTTGACAAGCACCCCTTTCTGCAGGGCCTGTTCAACATAATATTTAGCCTCCTTGTCAACCGTTATGCCGATCATCAGCCCATACTGCCGTATTTCAAGGATTTGCGGGTGTTTTGCGGCCAGTAGCTGCAGCCTGTCGTGAATATAGCTGCCGATTGTTGAAGCATTTTCCATGAGCTTGTCCTCATCAATGGCATTGATCATGGCAATTCCCGCAGCACAGGCGACCGGATTGCCTCCGAAGGTGGTGCCGTGATTGCCGTATGAGAGGACATCGGCTACCTTTTCGCTGCCGATCACGGCCGAGAGCGGCAGTCCGCCGCCAAGAGGTTTGGCAAGGCAGACCAGATCAGGGTCGGCATTGAGCGGCGAATAGCTGAAAAACGTTCCTGTCCTGCCGCATCCCGCCTGAATTTCATCGGCAACAATGAGAAAGTTGTACTGCTGCCGCAGCTCTTTGAGCCGGTCAATAAACGGCTGTGAAATCCGGTGAATTCCGCCTTCGCCCTGTACCACTTCAATGAAAACAGCGGCGGTTCTGGCGGAAACCTTTGTTTCCAGATCTGCAATATCATTGAAGGTGATCATCCCTGTTTCGGGGAGCAGCGGCTCGAAGCCGTCACTGTATTTCGCTTTTGCCGTAAGCGACAGGGCCCCGTAGGTTCTGCCGTGAAAACAGTTGCTCAACGAGAGTACCTCTTTTTTATGCTGGTCACCCGATTGGGCGGCCCACTTCCTTGCCATTTTGATCGCCGCTTCGATGGCTTCCGTGCCGCTGTTGGCAAAAAAAACCTTAGAGAGTCCTGACAGTTCAAGAAGTTTTGCGGCCAGTTCGAACTGGGACTGCATCATGAAGAGGTTTGATGCATGGATAAGTTTTGCCGCCTGCGTGCTTATTGCCTCCACAAGCCGTTTGTCCGCGTAGCCAAGGGCATTGACGCCGATACCCGAGAGCATATCGAGATAACGGGTGCCGTCATCACCGACCAGCCACACCCCTTCGCCATGCGATACCGCTATCGGCAGCCGGGCATAGTTATGAAAAAAAAGTTGCTGTTCGGTTTCCCGTGTGATGGGCAGTTGTTTCATGCTCTGGTACTCAAAAGATGAGAGGTGTCTTTTTCAGTTGATTGGTTGATTATAAGGATCAATTCCGATGCTTTCAAACATTTTCTTCGGCTTGTTTCCACACCAACCATACCCGCACAAGCCGCCAGATGCCGTAGGCTCCGGTGAGGAGTGCATACAGCCGGAGATCCTCCCTTGATGCCAGAGGAATGGTTCCGGGAAAAAAGAGGAGCCAGGCGGCTATGCCGATAAAGCATAACGCCAGCAGTGTGCCGACGATCATCGTTACCGGGAGGGGCCTGCTCACTCCCCTTCATCTTTAACGGAGCTGCTTGAACAGGCTTCCGGATAGAATCTCCACTCCCTGTTGACGATCAGTCGGGCGCCATAGCTGAAGGTGAAGTATGACCATCCCCACTGCAGGAGCACAAAGACCCGGTGGCGGAAGCTGGTGAGAAAGTAGATGTGGACCAGCAGCCAGGTAAACCAGGCTAAAATGCCGTCAAATTTCAGACTGCCGAATTCAACGATCGCCTTGTTTTTTCCGATGGTTGCCATCTGACCCTTGTCACGGTACCGGAAGAGCTTTCTTGTTCTGCCTTTCAGGTCGAGCAGGATATTTTTGCCGATGGCGCGTCCCTGCTGCAGTGCAACAGGAGCAAGACCAGGCAGTGTTCTGCCATCCTCAAGCTGAAAATTGGCCAGGTCACCGCCGACAAATATTTCCGGATGCTGCGGAATGCTGAGATCTTCATCAACAATAATCCGTCCGATACGGTCAGTGTCAACATCCATGGTTTTGCCGATACCGGTCGCCGTAACGCCTGCGGCCCAGAGCACGGTAGCGGCTTCTATGCGTTCATTGCCGATCTGTACGCCGTTTTCATCGACGTTGCTGACCATGCTGTTGGTCCATACCTGCACGCCGAGTTTCTCAAGTGAGCGGGTTGCCTTGCTGGCCAGATCAGGGGAAAAAGAGCCGAGAATGCGTGGTGCAGCTTCGACGATGAAAATCCGGGTGAGTTTCGGGTCGATGTTGCGGTAAAATTTTGAGAGAGTGTAGCGGCTCATCTCTCCTATTGAACCGGCCAGCTCGACTCCGGTCGGGCCTCCGCCAACAATGATGAAGGTGAGCAGCTTTTTGCGTTCAACGAAATCGGTTGTCCGTTCCGCCCGCTCATAGGCCTCCATGACCCGGCGCCGTATCTCCTTTGCCTGCGCAAGGGTCTTCAGTCCAGGCGCAAACTCCTCCCACTGGTTGTTGCCGAAATAGTGGTGCTGTACACCGCAGGCAAGAATGAGGTAGTCGTAGGTGATCTCACGGAAATCGGTAACGATGGTTTTTTTTTCGATATCGACGCTTCTGACGATGCCCTTGAAGACTGTAATGTTCCGGTAGTTCGCCAGCATGTTTCGCAGGGGCGCGGCGATATCGCCCTCACCAAGGGCGGCCATCGCTACCTGGTAGAGGAGCGGCTGGAAGAGGTGGTAGTTTTTCCGGTCAATGATGGTGATCTCGATATCCGGCTTGTTGCCGAGCACCCTGGCCGCATTGATCCCTGCAAATCCACCGCCTACTATGACAACATGCTTTTTCATGAACGCCTGTTTCTTCTGTTAGTCTCTATTCTGCTCAATTCTATAACCCGTTTGAAAGTAATAAAAAAGAGATAAAACTCCACGATTTCCCGATTTCGTCGTCAGTTACGGCAGCTATCGGACTTTTTACATCGGTACGGGAGGTGTCTGAATCTACGGTATTACGCAAAATATTCGGTTTTCTGTGCCTGTTTTTGTGATAAATAATGTAAAATATACGTGATAAAAGTATATCTCTCTGCGAGCCTGTCGTTCGGGGAGCGCAAACAATTTCGGCAGAGCGGCACACCCATGAACAAGCGAAACTTGTCGATTATACTGCTTCTTGCTGTGATCTCCGATACGAGTGCTGACGGGGCGGTTTTTACGGTCAGTAATTCCGGTGACAGCGGATACGGAACCTTTAACCAGGCGATTCTTGAGCTGAACAGTGCCGGGGCCGGAGCGAATGCAATCGAATTTACTGCAGCTGATCCTGAAATAACTCTTTTTTCAACGCCGGAATTTATAAAAAAACCGGCGGTGATCATGACCAACAATGGCGGGGCTCCCTTACAGGTAAACCACGTGACTTCGACAGCAAATGCCAGAACCCTGAAGGTGACTACGAACGTGCAGGTTTCTCTGGCGGATGAGCTGTTGACCCTTGGTATGCAGAGCAGTAGTACCGGAAGTGTCACACTCTACTCTGCCGACAATCTCATCATTTCAGGAAATCTTGGCAGTAATCTGCTCAACACATCAACCGGCAGTTCGGCTTATGGAGTATATGCCGGTGGATCACTCTCAGTATCCGGGGCGGTTTCTGCACAAACAACGATCTCTTCACAAGCCGCCGGCAGCGTCTACGCGCTCTATTCGGTTGGAAATATTTCAGTAAGTGGCGAGCTTTCCGGTTCTGTCTCGGCAAACGCAACGAGCGGCGGAACCGCTTACGGGATCAGGAGCGGAATGTCGAAAACAACAACGATGCATCTCGGCGGCGGAGTCACCTCATCAGCCACTATTACGGCAACGGCAGTCAACACCGTAAATAATACGGACAGCACTGTTTATGGTCTCTATTCCGGTGGCACGATCACTATCGGTCAACGTGGCCAAACAACAGGAATCAGTGGTGTGGTATCTGCAACGGCAGGATATGATACGGCTTATGGAGTTCGGGGTAATACGGTTACCGTTCATGGAGGAGTCACCCGGACGGGCAGAATAACCGCATCGGCGGGCCGGAATAATGCTTTTGCTCTGGATGCTACCACAACGCTTGATATGGTCGGTGATCTATGTGGCGATATCAGTGCTACGGCCATGACCGGTGGAACAGCTTATGCCCTTTATGCCGGGAGTGCGCTCACCATTACCGGCGATATTGCGGCATCATCAACTGTTACAGCCTCAGCCGGGAGTTCAAAAGCGTATGCGATCTTTGCTGAGGATGGTCCGGTTGTTATAAACGGATCCGTGATCGGTACGCTCTCAGCTACAACAGGGACGACAAGTGCGTATGGTATCTCTGCGGGCTCTTCACTCGATATCACGGGAGATATATCGGTAGGTTCGACCGTGGCGGCGAGTGCAGGAACCGGTATCGCGTATGGTCTGCATGGCGCTGCAGGATTGACGATTGGTGGTGGAATCGGCGGTGAGGTTATTGCGAAAACAACGAAGAGCGGCGGCCGGGTATACGGATTGTATGGGGGGAGTGATGAGGGGAACAGCCTCACCATAATTGGAGGAATCGCTGAAAGCGGAAGTATCATGGCTGTGGGTCTCAGCGGATCGACAGCCTGTGGTATTTATTCAGCAGGAAGCGTGACGATAGGCCGGAGTGGCGGTACGACAGGAGTCAGCGGATCGATAGTTGCGGAGGCGGCCCTGGACGATGCGTACGGAATCAGCGGGAATGCGGTTACACTCTACGGAGGAGTAGGCGCGACAGGAAGTATAAGAGCTGATGCGGCAGAGTCGGGAGCCAGGGGTATCTATTCAGCCTCCACCCTTGAAGTCAATGGAGATATTGCTGCTTCATCCTCAATTTCAGCTTCAACAGGGACAACGAAAGCGGCTGCTCTCTATGCTGAGGGAGGTGATCTGACAATCAGGGGATCAGTCGGAGGAGAGCTGTGTGCCACAGCAGGCACCTCGGGAGCCTATGGTATCTATTCCGGCTCATCGCTCACCCTTGCCGGTGATCTCTCCGGCAGGATCGATGTTTTTTCCAGGAAAGGATCAAAAGCACATGCCCTGCATGCAGGTTCATCACTGATCATTACCGGCAATATCGCCGAATCTGCAAAGATCATTGCTTCAGCAGCCACGACAGAAGCCTATGCTCTTTACGCCGGTAGCGGCGCAATTTCAGTCAGAGGAGTGGTTTCAGGCGAAGTGAGTGCGACAACCGGCAGTAATAATGCCGCCGGGATCTATGCAAAAGCAGGTATTTATGGAGCAACAGAAAGCGATGCATTGACCGTTTCAGGGATGGTGACGGCTGTGGCAAAAGGAGCTGCTGCGGGTATTATGAGTGAAGGTCCGATGAATATTTTTGTCTCCGGTACACTCTCCGGTGTCGATAACAAAAACGGGACTCTCGGGTATGCCATCTATTCGGGAGGGTTTGCCGGAAGCGGGGAGTTTTCGGACTCCATTGCTTCTGACGACCGCGTTGTTGTGGCTGAAAGCGGTATGCTTGTTGGTAACATCGCTCTTGGTGCGGGAAGTGATATGATGACGATGCGTGATTCGGGAAGTGTAATGGGGGATCTGGATTTTGGGGAGAACGATGATGCTTTGCTGATGAGCGGCTTCTCTTCAGTAACGGGGAGTATTGTTATGGGGTCAGGCAGTGATTCCCTGATCATGACGGGAGGCTCAATGGTAAACGGAGCGATCAATTTCGGCGCAGACAGTGATCTGCTGCATCTTATGGAGAACGCAAGGGTAACGGGGGATATTGATTTCGGGACAGGAGATGATACGCTGAGGCTGGACAATGGCACTGTTCTGGCTTCAACGGTCAGGTTCGACAAAGGGGATGACAGGATTGAACTGAGCGGTGATGTCGATATTTCCCGATCACCACTCATCGATGGCGGGAGCGGAGATGAGTCCGCAGGTGACAGGATTGTGCTCTCCTCCTGGAACGGGGTTATCACCGATGCGTTCAAAGGATGGGAACGGATTGAAGTGGCTGGAGCATCCTGTGTCAATCTGGACCTTGATGATCTTCTGCGTCTTGCACCCTCTTACGGTCAGCAGCTTACCTTTATGATCGAAGCCGGTTCAACCGTAATGGCTACCGGAAACTCCCCGGGAAGGTATGAGATTGTCGGTAATCTTGAAAACAGCGGACTGCTCGATCTGCGCGATGGTGAGGCTAATGATCGGGTGACGGTAAGTGCAACCTATACCGGAGGTGGAGGTTCGCTTGGGCTTGATCTGGCATTGGGAGGCGGAAGCCAGAACAACCAGGATGCGCTTGATCTGCTCTCGGTTGGCCGGGTGAGTGTGGCTGGAAGCGGAACGGTACTTGGTACAACCGCTCTTCTGGTGCGAAATATCTCCGGGAAAGGAAAAATAAAAACAACAACAGGAGGCAATGGTATTCTTGTTGCAAAGGTCTATGGAACAAGCAGTTCGAATGCCTTTTATGTGGATGGTTCATCCCCGGTTTTTCGCGGTGCCAATGTAAGAGTGGTTAAGGTCGGCAGAGACTGGTATCTGCAGATTCTGAGTGCTCCGAGTGTTGATACGACCACCGATCTTTCAGATGAAGAGGTATCCGATTATTCCCTTGACACCTCTGTTGAGGCTATCGAGAGTTCCGGGATTCCGGAAGAGCACCGGGTACTCCAGACAATTCTCCCGATGCTTGAGCGTCATGGAGCGGAGTCGGTTCCACGGTTCCGTGACCGTCAGCTCTATTACTGGTCTCGGGGGGATCATGGAGGGCAGGAATCATGGTGGATTCGCACAACCGGAAGCCGATTTCTCTTTCGTGCAGAGAGCGGCGGTCAGCCAGCAGAGACGGGTGGCTATCGCAGTGCCATGCAGATAGGCAGCGATCTTAAGGCGTTCAGATTCAGTAACGGTATGATGCGACACGGTCTCTATGCCGGAACCGGGTATGTGAAGTCGGATATCATGGAAGAGGGTGGAGTGAGTGCCGGAAGAGTCGATGCGTTTACGATGAATATTGGCGGATATTCGTGTGTTGAACTCTCCGGAACAATGTTTCTTGAAGGGGTTGTGCAGGCGACCAGATATGATATTGATGCGTCCTTCAAAGGGGAAGCAAAGAGCAGCGGGAGATTCTGGGGGTTTAGTGCCTCGCTTGAAAGCGGGTTAAGGATTGGCATTGCCGGATCATTTTTTCTTGAGCCCCAGGCTCAGCTGATCTGGATGCGTCTTGGCGGCTTCGAGATGCAAACACCTTCAGGGGGAGTGCAGCTTCATGAAGAGAGTAGCTTGCTTGCCCGCGCAGGTTTGACAGGGAAATTCGAACCCGAAGGGCTCTCATTCTCTCCATTTTTCGAGATCAATACCGAGCGGAATTCCGGTGCATCCTCACAAGTTACTTATAAAGAGAGCGGCCGAAGCCTGAGGGTGGATGCTGAACGGGTTCATGTCGGGGGAGCTATAGGAATCATCAGCCGGAATGCAAAGCGGAGTGGTATCGAGTATTCTGTAAAGACAGGCATGATGGCCGGTATTGGCAACTCGGGATCGCGGGAGTACCAGTTGAACGTTGCCTTGCGCAAAAGCTGGTAGCGTGGTCAGGTGAGGCGTTCGATGAGCGGTTTGTTGCCGGGGAATTGCTGCAGCAGTGCCGCTCTGTCAGCAAATGAGAAGTCACGGAAATCAAATCCGGGTGCTACAACGCAGCTTACCAGCGCATAGCTTTCTTTTTCAGGGTGGGCAAGAGCGGCTCCGAACCAGATTCCGGCCGGGACAAACTCCTGAAATACCTGACCTTCATCAGCAGAAGTGCCAAGCGTAAACGAGGAGGGCTCTCCTCTTTCGGGAAACAGATGCACCTTCAGCGGATCACCGGCATGGAAGAACCAGAGCTCATCGGAGTGAATCCGGTGCAGCTTTGAGCACTCGCTGTTTCTCAGCAGATAGTAGATTGCCGTCGCAAAGAAGCGGGAACCCTCGAACGGGGCGTTACCGGTGAAGGAGTAAGAGGCGCTGCTCCGGTAGGTTTCGCGGTAGAAACCGCCTTCAGGGTGGGGGAGAAGCTGAAGGCGATCTATCCAGTACTCAGCCTTTTGCATGCAGTTTTTCCCTGATTTTCGCGGTTTTCTGGCGCGAAGCATCGGCAAGTTTATTGCGGAACGCAGTCAGTGCTGCCATAAGCGATGCATCGGAGAGTGCCAGAATCTGGATGGCAAGCAGTGCGGCGTTACGGGCATTGTCGATCCCGACAGTTGCAACCGGAATGCCGGCAGGCATCTGCACGATAGAGTAGAGTGAGTCCTGTCCGTTCAGCTTTTTGCTGAAAATCGGCACTCCGATTACCGGAAGTACGGTCATGGCAGCCGTTACACCGGGCAGGTGCGCTGCGCCGCTGGCTCCGGCAATAATGACTTTCAGGCCGCGCTCCATGGCAGAGGTTGCATACTCCTCGAGGTCGTGGGGAGTGCGGTGGGCTGAAATGACGGAGATCTCCGAAGAGACTTCGAACTCGTCAAAAACCAGTGAGGCCTCCCTCATGATTTCGAAATCGGAGTCCGAACCCATCAATATGCCGACAACCGGGGCTGAAGAATATTTTGCTGGATCTATAGTCATAAAAAAAGGATAGTTGACGACCGGTCCTGTGCCGCCTGTTTTATAGGCCAAATGATGGCTATTGATTTATGAAATTGCCGAGTTTTATGTATTTTCACGAGAGTGAATTTAAAAAAATAATACTTGTTGAGGAAGATAACAATGGCAACTAATCTCGCAGTAAAATACAGCAATCCCGGTCCCCGTTACACCAGTTATCCAACCATTCCCTCATGGAGCACCGACGGTGTAACCCAGGAAGAGTGGAAAGAGGCGATGGTAAAAGGGTTCAATGACAGCAACGAGACCACAGGAATCAGTCTGTATATTCATATTCCCTACTGTGAGAACCACTGTTATTTCTGCGGCTGCAATGCCCACCGCACCCAGGATCACTCCTACGAAACACCCTACCTTGAGGCCCTGCTCAAGGAGTGGCAGATGTACACCGATGTTTTTCCCGGACGCCTTAACGTCAAGGAGCTGCACATCGGCGGCGGTACACCCACCTTTTTCAGCCCCGAGAACCTCATTCGCCTTATTGACGGTATCTGCAAGAACGTCAACAAGATGGACAACTACATGTTCAGCTTTGAGACCAATCCCAAGTCAACGACAAGGGAGCATCTTGAAGCACTCTACAGTGTCGGCTTCCGCCGCATGAGTTTCGGAATTCAGGATTTTGACCCGATTGTACAGCAAGAGATCAACCGTCTCCAGTCATTTGAACTGGTCAAGGAGAAGATCGACCTGGCTCGTGAAATCGGATTCACCTCAATCAATTTTGACCTTGTCTACGGCCTTCCAAAGCAGACACTTGCCACCATTACTGATACCATCCAGAAGGTTATGCAGCTGAAGCCTGATCGCCTTGCCTTTTATGCATACGGCCACAACCCGCACATGTACGAAGGCCAGCGGAAGTTCAAGGAGGAGGATCTGCCGGTTGGCGACGTCAAGCAGGAGCTTTACGACAAGGGAAGTGCGATGCTTGAGTCCATCGGTTACCATGAGATTGGTATGGACCACTTCGCCATTGAGGGTGATGCGCTCTACTTGGCGGCCAGAAACGGCACCCTGCACCGTAACTTCATGGGCTATACCGAAAACACAACCCAGATGATGCTTGCGCTCGGCTCATCATCCATCAGCGATACCTGGTATGCCTTTGCGCAGAACGAGCGTGACGACACTTCCTACATCAAGGCTGTGAACGAAGGTCGTTTCCCGCTCCACCGTGGTCATCTTCTGACTGACGAGGATCTGGTACTCCGCCGTCACATCCTCAATCTGATGTGCAAACAGGAGACCTCATGGGCTGATCCGAAGCTCTACACCGGGGAACTTGATATCGCCCTCTACCGCCTTGAAGATATGGAGAACGACGGTCTGGTTGTGCTGGGTGATAAAAGCGTTCGCGTCACCGAGGTCGGCATACCCTTCCTCCGCAACATCTGCATGGCATTTGACGCAAGGCTCTGGAGCTCCGACAGCCTCTCGAAGGCATACAACGTTTCACGCGACATCCAGAAAACCTACATCGAAAAAGCCCGCCTCGCTAAAGAAGCGCATCAGGTTAGCTAAACTCCATTTTTCGGTTTGAACAGCAATACAAAAGGGTGACTGCGGTCACCCTTTTTTTATGCCCCCTATTATTCGTGTCATTGCCGAATGCATCCCGACGCCGATCTGTCGGTAGAGGTACCTCTCGGGTGAGGAATCTCTCTATCCTGCATTTGAGCCAATCCTGACTGATCGGGACAAGAAGCTCAAAGACTATGTATCCAGATACTGTTTGCGCATCTGAACGCAAATGTCGAACAGGATAACTTTACTCAACAGTCAGACATAACGTTTGTTTGAGGAAAGACGAAATAATCAGTTTATTGTATAAGTTTCAATAAAGAGCATTCCGACAGCCAACAACGCCCATTATGATTCGAGAACTTCACCTTAAAAGAGTTGGACCTGCCCCGGAATTTAACGTTGAATTTGCCGACAGGTTGAATTTGTTTACCGGTGACAACGGACTTGGAAAGACGTTCCTGCTTGACATTGCCTGGTGGGCGCTCACAAATACATGGGCTGGAGATCCCGCCTGGCCCCAACGAGGTAACGGCGTGCCATCCGAAATCAGCTACCACCTGGAAGGGAAAACAGGTTTGACCAAAGAGCCAACAATCAGTCGTTTCGATTTTGCTCATCAGGTCTGGCCACGCTCCAAAGCTCGTCCAGTTATGCCAGGGCTTGTTATTTACGTGCGGGTTGATGGCAGTTTTTCTGTATGGGATCCGGCGCGTAACTACTGGAAAGCGATGCAAGTCAAGGGTGTTGACCAACCTGATCGGCCAAGTGCTTACCATTTTAAGCCGGAAAATATCTGGAATGGCCTTGAAGAAGAGAGAAAAGTGCTCTGTAATGGTTTGATTCGTGACTGGGTGTCATGGCAGAATCAACCAGAACAGGATGACTCTTCGCCATTCAATCTCCTTTCTAAAGTAATTGAGAAGCTTTCCCCGCATCCGTCGGAATGGATGAGGCCGGGTAAACCAACTCGTGTATCAATTGAAGATGTTCGCGATATTCCCACCGTAGAGTTGCCATATGGAAGTATTCCTGTGACCCAGGCCTCGGCGGGCATGAAGCGCATTCTTGGATTAGCCTATCTCCTTGTGTGGACATGGTACGAGCATTCCCAGGCTTCAATCCTGCTGAATCAGCCTCCTACCGATACTATTATCCTGCTGATGGACGAGGTCGAGTCCCATCTCCATCCACAATGGCAAAGGACAATCCTGCCCGCAATGCTCAATGTTGCAACAGGGTTGAATGAGAAGATCAAAACCCAGGTCATTGCTTCCACGCATTCCCCTCTTGCTCTGGCCTCCATAGAGCCGTTCTTCGATGAAAACAAAGACAAGCTTTTCCTCTTTACTCTTGATGGTACCAGCGTCAAGCTTGACGAGATTTTATGGGCAAAGCAGGGCGATGTTGTTGGCTGGTTAACTTCCGAAGTTTTCGAACTTAAACAGGCAAGATCGAAAGAAGCAGAGATCGCTATCGAAGCCGCTGAAGCATTCATGAGATTTGATACGCAGAACTTACCCGGCAATCTCAAGACCAAAGATCAGATTCATCACGAACTCTTGCGCTTACTCGCTGGCCATGATCCCTTCTGGCCGAGATGGATTGTTGAAGGTATGGAGGAAACAAAGTGATACATTTTATTCCCCCTTCGGAACCGCATGATTTTGAATGCAAAGTCCGTAGACGAGGTGGAACATGGTTTTCTGGCGGCTCCGCTGGCAGAGCACCAGATTACTGGAACGATTGCAAATCTGATTTGGCCGCCGGATTCCGTAATCTTTGCGCCTATTCAGCAATGCTTGATCTGGTTGGCACTGTCGATCATTTTCACAGTCAAAGCACCCATCCTCATTTGGTTTATGAATGGAGTAACTACCGTTATGCTTCAGCCTGGATAAATAGCAGTAAAAAAAGTGCTGAAGAGCTTGATCCATTTCAGGTTCAGGACGGCTGGTTTGAGATTATTCTGCCATCACTCCAGCTAGTGCTCACTACTACAGTTTCTTCTGAACAACGACAACTTGCAGAATATACCCTAAATCGTTCTGCACCTTCGCGACAGTGAAACTATCATCAGGCAACGTCAGGCATGGTACAACATGTATCTGAACGGGCGGTTGAGCATTGAGGGTCTTGAAGAAAATGCCCCACTGATAGCCAGAGCTGTCAAAAAACAGAAAGCCACTCAATGCTGATGTTTTTGCATCCATCTCTTCGCATGTCATTGCCGAATGCATCCCGACGCCGATCTGTCGGCAGAGGGACCTCTCGGGTGAGGAATCTTTTTCCCCCTTTTATGTGATTTACAGGACAGAGAAAAGAGGGAGGCTGTTGCACACCAATATTTTCAAGTCCCGTGGGGACGCGATATCGGTAGCAAAAAAAATGCACCGCCAACCCCCGTTTTTCCTCTGGTTTCGCATGTTGATGAGTGCGTTCGAAATAGGTTGCATAGAGAGACAGGTATCTCCTCTTTTAATTTACTTGTGTTGCAAAACAACGTCCCCAAGTTTGCCAAGTTTGCACACTCAATTTGAACGTTACCACATGCAAATACAAGTTGTGTGCCATTGCCAAAATGCACACATTGTGATAAATTGTCGAGATGAAAAGAATCAATTGGAACACGGAAAAGAGCGTGGTACTCAAAGCATCACGGGGAATCTGTTTCGAAGATGTAGTTTTTTTTGTTGAAAGGGGTGAAATATTGGACGATTATCTCCATCCAAACCAGGAGGTATACCCTGGACAACGAATCATGGTCATCGGTATGGCCAATTACGCATATCTCGTACCTTACATAGAGAATGAGGAAGAGTTGTTTCTGAAAACCATTATCCCGAGCAGGAAGGCCACTCAGCAATATTTTGGAGAAAAACATGAAAGCTAAACTGACCAAAGAAGAGAAGGAAATACTGGATAGTTTTGAAAAAGGTGAATGGGTTCCTGTTTCCGACCTTTCAAAAAGAAGAAAAGAGTTGGCCGAGTACGCTGGTAATTCTTTAAAAAAGGATAAGAGGCTGAATATTCGGATTTCTGAAAGAGACCTCACTGAGTTACAAAGAAAGGCCATCAAAGAAGGTTTGCCTTACCAGACTTATGTAGCAAGTATTATTCACAAGTTCATTAATGGAACACTGGTTGATGGAGCTGCAAAACAGTGACAAACCAGAGGTTGATGACTATATGCAACAACTGCATTTCATACGTGAAGTTAGCGGCATTTTAAACTGTTGGTATGTTGCGTCTTACATGGATTACAACTCAAAAATCCGCAGTTTAGGCGGATCCATCTGATTATTGTTAGCAGCCATTTATGCCTTCACGCCCCATCTTGCCGCTAATCGCTATCCATCGTGGGGAAGCAGAAGCTCAGGCATACGCCGGTTTCTCCCTGGTTGATACAAAGGTGCTTGCCGATACGGCCATTGATCTTCTAAAGTATGTCCCACGTTCGTTTGGCGCATGTGCAATGCTCAGTGCCGGCTGGGTGTCTTATCTGAGAAATCATCACGACGTTCCCGCTGTAGTCGTTGCTGGTGACCTACAGGTAAACGGGGTTCTTGTGTTCAAGTGCGAGAGCAACGTTCCTACCAACGGCGCCGCGGGGCAGGTTACAACTCACGAATGGGACGGGCATTGCTGGATAGAAATTGATGGCTATGTTGGAGACGTATCGATCTTCCGCACGGCATATTCAATTCAAGGTCCGAGTCATCTCAAGTCCTTTGTGCTGTCTACTTTTGGTAGTGGCCGCGGCGTACTTATTGATAGGCCCGGTAGTTTAGAAGCCAGCGGCATGATCTATACACCAAGGTTCATCCTCGACGATCATCAAGTTGAAGTGTTGGTTGCTGGCTTGGGGGAGTTAGTCACCAATGACGGCTAACCCGGCGCTCAACCTCGCTCCTTTCAGTCGCTGCGCGATAAAGCCGCGCAGCGCAGGTTACCTTGCCGTTAGGCGGACTAGCTTTGTACCCATATTCCAGACCCGTGCGTGAGGGTTGCTGCCACTTCTCGCCCGACGGGGAAACAATTTTAGGCGGCATTCAGGAGATATTCCATGGCAACAAAAAACGGTAAGGTGGTGCTCATCACAGGGGCGAACAAAGGGTTGGGTAAGGAGATTGGGAGGCAATTGGGCGCGCTTGGATATACGGTGGTTCTCTCGGCGCGGGACGAACAAGCCGGAAAAGCGGCAGCTGCAGAACTTCTTGCCCAAGGATACGACGCACACACTGTTCGTCTAGCAGCCTGTCGGACTAACAAAGCCGCGTAATACATTGGAAAAATGTCTGTAAAGCATTATCTTAGCGTAAGATAATTACTTATTTCAGAGGCTGGAGCCGCAGCATTCATTTCCTGATTTCACACTATGAACATCGACTTTATCATAGCAGATCGTGATACCCCGTTTCTTTTTCCACCGTCAGTACAGGAGTGGTTGCCAAAAGACCATCTGGCCCGATTTGTGGTAGATATGGTGAGCCAACTCGACTTATCATCCCTGAGGGGAACCTATACCGGTAAAGGCTCAAGGGCTTATGATCCGACGATCCTGCTGAGTATGCTTTTTTACGGATATTCAACGGGAGTGTTTTCAAGCAGAAAACTTGAACAGGCGAGCTATGATTCTGTTGCATTCCGCTACATTACCGGCAATCAACATCCGGATCACGATACCATAGCAACGTTCAGGAAACGGTTTTCTGAGGAGTTACAAGGACTGTTTGTTCAGATACTAACCATTGCCCATGAAATGGGGATACTGAAGCTTGAAACCGTGAGCCTTGATGGTACGAAAATCAAGGCCAATGCCTCGAAGCATCAGGCGTTAAGCTGGCAGTACGCGTGTAAAATCGAAACGCAACTCAAAGAAGAAGTCAAGCAATTATGGCTGCTGGCAGATCAAGCCGATCAAGCAATAATACCTGATGGAATGAAGATTCCAGAAGAACTTGAGCGGCGAGAAAAACGTCTTGCAACCATAGCGGAAGCCAAGAAAAAAATTGAAGCAAGAGCAGCAGAACGGTATGATCAGGAAAAGCAAACCTACGAAAACAAGCTTGCCGAACGGGAAAAGAAAGCAAAGGAAAGTGGCAAAAAACCAGGAGGCAAACCGCCAAAACCACCGGAACCAGGTCCAAAACCGCACGACCAGATAAACCTGACCGATGAAGAATCACGGATCATGCCGACAAGCGGAGGCGGATTCGTGCAGGCGTTCAATGCTCAGGCCTGCGTCGATATCGCAACCATGCTCATTGTCGCCGTTCATACGACCCAACAGCCCAATGATAAGCAGCAAATAGAAACGGCAATTGAAGCACTGGAAAAGCTGCCCGAAAAACTCGGTCAAGTCAATGAAATCATAGCGGATACCGGATATTTCAGTAAAGCAAACGTGGATGCATGTGAAGAGGCGGGAATCAATCCGCTTATAGCAGTTGGCAGAGACAAGCATAATCAAAGCCTCGAAGTTCGATTCAATAAACCGGCACCCGTAGCGGAAGATGCAGACAGTGTTACCAAAATGAAATACCGATTGAAAACCCCGGAAGGGAAAGCCATTTATGGCCAGCGCAAGAGCACCGTAGAGCCAGTATTTGGAATTATCAAATCAGTGCTGGGGTATCGACAATTTAAGCGCCGAGGGTTGGAAAATGCCCATGCAGAATGGACGCTGATAAGCCTTGCCTGGAATCTGAAAAGGATGCATGTCTTGGCGAAGCCACGCATAAAAATGCCAGTAATGGCCGCATGTAAAGCAAAATCAGGAGTACAAGGCAACCAATTGTCCGCATTTTGGCGTAATATGTACCAACAATGGTTTTCTATGACCAAAATGCACATAAAAAGGGAGTTCGACGGCTGGTTTGCTGTAAGCTTCTCTATCGTTAGTCCGACAGGCTGCTAG
>NZ_MPJE01000067.1:0-15000 GCF_001975465.1 Chlorobium sp. KB01 | reverse complement strand
ATAGGGGGCAGAAAAGGTCCGTCCGAGGTAATCCCGGAGATTTTTGTCAAGCGTGAGCGTGTAGGTGCGGTTACGTTCGAGAGGAGTGTGGAGTATGATTTCCGCTTCTCTTCCATTCACAGCAATATCGTAGTTGCCGACAGCCGGGTGAAAAAGCACTGAATTGACTAATTGACGTGCTGAAATTTCATGGCTGAATGTCAGATGGAGGCTTTTTGTTGCAACATTGACGGATTCGGGTGCCGGGTCGGAAAAAATAACCTGGAGAGGGGCGCTTTCTGCAAGGCCTCCTGATGGCGGCCTGTCCGATGCGCAAGCCGCCAATAGCAGCATCAGCAGAGAGATGAAGAGCTTCATGATGCGTGATCTACCCGGCATGAATAACCTGTCCGTTCAGAGGTGAGGGAGGCTTGATTGTATCTGACGGTGAAAATTCGTAAATTAAAAACTAATGTAGTTCTATGAAAGTTTTTGAAGAAAATAATAGATTGATTGACCTATAGATGTCCAGACGAAATTTCAAAGTTCTTTATGTCTCCGGTGAAGTATCTCCTTTTGTAAGAATCAGCGCGCTTGCTGACTTTATGGCATCGTTTCCCCAGGCTCTTGAGGAGGAAGGGTTCGAGGCACGTATCATGATGCCTAAATACGGCACCATCAATGACCGGAAGTTCCGGTTGCACGATGTTCTGCGCCTGTCCGATATTGAGGTACATCTCAAGGAGAAAACAGACTTGCTGAACGTCAAGGTTACGGCGTTGCCATCAAGCAAGATCCAGACCTATTTTCTCTACAATGAGAAATATTTCAAGCGCAATGGTCTTTTTACCGATATAGCTGCTGAAAATGATCTGAAAGCCACCGCAGAAAAGGTGATATTTTTCAATGTCGGTGTGCTTGAGACCCTCCAGCGGCTTGGCTGGAAGCCTGATATTATTCACTGTCATGACTGGCAGGCAAGCCTTATTCCGCTCCTTTTGAAAACGGTCTATGCAGACCATGAGTTTTTCAGGGAGATAAAAACGGTTCTTACCATTCATAATATCTACCGTCAGGGCATTCTTCCCTTCAAGGTTTTCCAGAAGCAGCTCCCCGAAGAGGTTTCCAGTGCACTTCATCGCAAAAACGATGAGGTGAATATGCTCTATACCGGAGTTGAAAATGTTGACCTGCTTACCACAACGTCGAAGCGCTATGCCGAAGAGATTGTGCATGATGGTGTGCAGACCTACGGGCTCGGCCGGGTTCTTGAGGAGCATCAGGACAATTTTCACGGAATTGTCAACGGTATTGATACCCGCCAGTGGAATCCCTCGACCGACAAGCTGATCAAAAAACGTTTCGGTCTGGAGAATATGGAGGGCAAGCTGGACAATAAAAAAACGCTGCTCGAAGAGGCCGGACTACCCTATCGTGAAGGTGTCCCGGTCGTGGGTGTTATCGCCAATTTTGACGAGTTCCAGGGCGCCGAGCTCCTTCAGGCAAGTCTTGAACAGCTTGTTGCGCTTGATATTCAGCTGGTGATCTACGGTTCTGGTGACAAGAAATATGAAAAAGTATTTCAGGATTTTGCGGCGGAGCATCCTGAACAGGTGAGTGTTCAGACGGAGTACTCCGACACCTTCTTCCATCTTGCGATTGCCGGACTCGACATCCTGCTTATGCCCGGAATGATTGAGGCGTGCGGAATGATCCAGATGTTTGCCATGAACTATGGAACAATTCCCGTTGTCTATGCAGGAGGCGGTATTGTTGAAACCATTGATGAACTTTCAGGCAGCAACGGTTCCGGATTTATTTTTCATGAGTATACCGCAGATGCTCTGACCCTGAAGCTTCAGGAGGCCATTGAGTGCTATCAGAACGGGGAGTTCTGGCAGCAGATTGTCAGTGAAGCTATGAACCGTGATTTTGCCTGGAAAAACTCGGCTGAAGAGTATGGCGAGTTGTATCGCAAACTTCTTGAAAAGCCGTAATAAAGATGTCGGAGACCATAAAGGTTCTTTTTCTTGACCGGGATGGAACCATCAATCGCGATACCGGTTCATACGTTTATCTGAAAGAGCAGCTTATTCTGATTGAGCGCGCCGATGAGGCTATTGCTCTGGCAAAGGCGGCCGGTTTCAGGATCGTTATTATTTCGAACCAGGCCGGTATTGCCCGGGGTATTGCTACAGTTGAACAGGTTGAAGAGGTGAACCGGTACCTCAATGAGCTGCTCTCCCGGCGGAGTGCAGCGTTTGATCGATGCTACTACTGCCCCTCCCATCCGGACTACCCCCATCCACTCTACGACCGGTACAGCGCGTGCCGGAAACCGGAAACAGGAATGGTTGAGCATGCCATACGGGACTATCAGGCCGAAGGACTTGTGGTTGACAGGAGTGCCTCTTTTTTTGTCGGAGATAAAACCATTGATGTTGAGTGCGGCCAGCGGGCCGGACTGAGGCCTGTACTTGTGCGTACCGGTCATAATGAGGAAGATCTCTGCTTGAAGAAAAATATCATTCCTGAATTTGTAGCTGATGATCTCTATCAGGCCGTTACGGAGTATATCCTTGCCCCTGTCTGAAACTCCCTCTGAACAGCCCGACGGCTCTTCTTCTTCCATGCTTTCACTTTATGTCCATATTCCATTCTGCCGGAGCCGGTGCAGTTATTGTGATTTTTATCTTGTAACCGCAACAAAACATGTGGAAGCGTTTTTCAGGGCTCTCGCTCTTGAGACGGCTTTTCGTGCCCCGATGCTGCAAGGCCGTACCATCAGCGCGATTCATTTCGGGGGAGGTACGCCATCCATGGTACCGGTACACTGCCTTGCCGGATGGCTTGAGCAGGTTGCCGCCCTCTGCACGTTTTCTCCCGATATCGAAATAGCTCTTGAGGCAAATCCGGAAGATCTTGCGGCAGGGGTAATGGAGGAGATGCGTGCGGTCGGGATAACAAGGCTGAGTATCGGCCTTCAATCCTTTACCGATGAAAAGCTTCGTGCACTTGGTCGTGCCCATACAGCCCTTGAGTCGATGCAGGTAACAGAAAGGGCTCTGAAGCAGTTCGATTCGGTCAGTGTTGATCTTATCTGTGGAGTTCCGGGTGAGCAGATGCCGCTCTGGAAAGCCGATCTGGAGCAGGCTGTTCGGCTGCGGCCTCAGCATATCTCAGTCTATATGCTCTCTGTGGAGCCGAAGACCCTGCTTCACCGCAATCTGATGAACGGATCGATTACTGTTCCGGATGAGAGTGTGCAGGCTGACCTCTATGAGTATGCAGGGCGGAAACTGGGTGAAGAGGGCTACCATCATTACGAGGTTTCCAACTTCTGTCTCGGTAATCATCACTCCCGCTATAATCTGGCAAGCTGGAAGCGTCAGCCATACATCGGTTTCGGTCCTTCGGCACACAGTTTTTATTGCTCAGGGTGGCGTGAAATCCGCACGGCAAATGTTTCAGCGTTGAGCCGCTATATCGCTGATCCTGCGGCAGCGGAATCATTTCGTGAGGAGCTGACGGATGAGGAGATCTTTACCGAAAAGGTTTTTCTTGCGCTGAGAATAAACAGTGGTCTATGTGTTGAGTTTTTGAGAAAAGACAATAAATTAGGGCTTCGCCTTTCAGAACGCATTGCACGATTCGAAGCGAAAGGGTGGATACGACTTGCAGAGGAGAGGCTCTATCTGACAGAAAAAGGTTTTTTGTTTGCCGATCTCATTGCCGGGGATCTTATTTTCGGACAGGCTTATTGACAACGTTTCAGATCTATGACACACCGGACGATTAATCGTACTCTTGCGGCAGTTCTCTTTATTGCAGCGGAAATTTTATACCTCGCCACCATGGCTCCCACCTTCTCGTTCTGGGATTGCGGGGAGTTTATCGCTACAGCCTATACCCTCGGTATTCCGCACCCTCCGGGATCACCGCTTTTTCTTCTGCTCGGGCGCCTCTTTACCATGATTCCCTTGTTCACTGATATCGGAGCCAGAGTCAACCTGATCAGTACTCTTGCAAGCGCAGCATCCGTCAGTCTGACCTATCTCATCATTGTCCGGCTTATTATGCTCTATCGAAAGAGCGATCCGGCTGGCTGGAGCATGGCTGAAAAGGTATCGGCTTATGGCAGTGCCGTTATCGGAGCGCTGGCCCTTGCCTTTTCCGACAGTTTCTGGTTCAATGCCGTTGAAGCCGAAGTCTATGCCGCCTCATCGTTGTTTACTGCCCTTATTGTCTGGATTATCCTCCGCTGGTATGATGAAGAGCCCAGGCCGGGCAATGAACGGTGGCTGCTGCTCGTCATGTATATGATCGGTCTCTCTATCGGTGTTCACCTGCTCAGTCTGCTGGCGGTTTTCCCTGTTGCCCTCCTCTACTATTTCAAAAAACATAAGGTTACGGTTAAATCGTTTGCTTTGCTGTGCCTGGCCTCATCGGGGCTTTTTTTCCTGATCTATATCGGTATTATCAAAGGGCTGCCCATAATTTTTCAGCTTACCTCGTGGCCCGGTTTTTTCCTTTTTCTCGCCCTGCTCATCTATGGCACCTGGTATAGCCATAAACACCGGATGCCGCTTTTGAACACGTTTCTGGTGTCGCTCTTTCTTATTATTATCGGTTATACCTCCTACGCGCTGATCTTTGTGCGGGCACAGGCCGGTCCGCCAATCAATGAAAATAACCCGTCGACTCCGACAGTCTTTTTCTCCTACCTGAACCGTGACCAGTACGGAGATATGCCCCTCTGGCCGCGGAGGTGGTCACCCGAGCCGGTGCATCAGTATTTTTACGAGCAGTACTCGAGCGATCTCGACTATTTTCTCACCTATCAGATGCAGAAGATGTACTTCCGCTATTTCGGCTGGCAGTTTATCGGTCGTGAGCATGATATGGAGGGAGCCGGAGTTGACTGGTCGGTGCTGTGGGGCCTTCCATTTCTTGTCGGGCTTGTCGGTGCAGTCACTCACTTCAGGCGTCAGTGGAAGATGGGGCTTGTCGTTACGGCGCTCTTTGTCTTTACCGGCGCAGCTCTTGTTATCTATCTCAATCAGACTGAACCTCAGCCGCGTGAGCGGGATTACAGTTATGTCGGCAGCTTTTTTGCTTTTGCCCTCTGGATAGGCATCGGGGTGGAGAGCATCTGGCAGATGGCCAGCGAGCGGTTGAAAGGAAAAGGCAGAAACACGCAGTTGATTCTCGCCTCGCTGACGGTTACCGCAGCGTTTCTTTTGATCAACGGCCGGATGCTGCAGGCAAACTACCGGGTGCATGACCGCTCCGGCAACTATGTGCCATGGGACTGGGCCTGGAATATGCTGCAGAGCTGTGAAAAGGATGCTATTCTATTTACCAATGGCGACAATGACACCTTTCCTCTCTGGTACCTTCAGGAGGTCGAGGGAATCCGTACCGATGTGCGGGTGGTCAATCTCAGTCTGGCCAATACCGGCTGGTACCTCGATCAGTTGAAAAACAGCCGTCCAAGAGGAGCCAAGCCGGTTGCATTGAGTCTGAGTGATGGAGAGATTGCCGATATCACCTACGTTCCGATTGATTCGGTGGATGCTGTTCTTCCTTCGTTTCCGGCCCGCCAGCAGCTTGTCCGTGAAGCCTCTCAGCGTGGGGTTTCGCTGCCCGCAGAACCACAGGATACCATGACCTGGCTGCTGAAACCCGGACTGACCTATGACGGTCAGGGTTATCTCCGGCCCCAGGATATAGCGGTCTATGAGATTCTGATGAACAACTTCTCCACCCGGCCAATCTATTTTGCTCTGACGGTAGATCCTGAAAGCATGATCGGCATAGAGAACTATCTCCGTCTTGACGGACTTGCCTACAGGGTGGTTCCGGTTAAAAGCGCTGACCCGATGAGCTTTGTCGATCCGGTGCTGCTCTACCGCAATCTTGTTGGGGTTTACCGCTACAGGAACCTTAATAACCCGAAGGTATTTCTTGAAGAGACCGCAAGACGGCTTTGCGGCAACTACACCCCGCTCTTTGTACGGCTTGCCCTTGAGCTTGCTGCCGATCCTGCGGGAGAGATCAGCGTCCATGAAGCAAACGGTTCCCTGCGCACGCTTCGCAGGGGCGCACTTGCCCTTGAGGTTCTGGACAAATCGTCCCAGCTTCTGCCGCTCGCCCAGTACCCGTTAAATCCTGAACTTGCCGGTTCGGTCATTGCGCTCTATGTCCGTCTTGGTGAAAAGCAGAAAGCCTCTTCGTATATTAAATATCTTGAAAAACTGCGCAGCCAGTCATCTCTGGAGTCCGATCCCCGACTTTTTTATGTGCTTGCACGGGCATATCGCGATTTCGGAAGGGAGGATGAAGCCAATCGCATCATCTCCCGGCTTGCTACCGAGCTTCGTCAGCCGGGACTTATGGAGAAATTTAAAACAATGAAGCAATAAGCCTATGCAGAGCACTGTTCATGCAACTGCCGTGATCGGCCAGAATGTCGTTCTCGGAGAAGGGGTCACCATTGGGCCCTACACCGTTATTGATGATGATGTTGAAATCGGTGACGGTACCACGATAGCGCCACACGTTTACATTGCATCCGGCGCACGAATTGGCCGGGATTGCCGCATCCATTCCGGTGCAGTGCTTGCTACCGCTCCCCAGGATCTCAAGTTTGCCGGAGAGCAGACCTGGCTCTATATCGGCGACCGGACGGTTATCAGAGAGTGTGTGACACTTAACCGAGGGACAAAGGCGAGTGGGAAAACCGTTGTCGGCTCTGATAATCTTATCATGGCCTATGTGCATGCCGGTCACGACTGTGTGATTGGCAACAACGTTGTTATCGCCAACTCCGTTCAGTTCGGAGGTCATTGTGAAGTTGGCGACTATGCGGTGATCGGAGGCCTTGCCGGAGTTCACCAGTTTGTCCGGATCGGCCGCTTCGCCATGGTAGGCGGTATCGCAAGAGCTTCGCTTGATGTTCCCCCTTTTGTGATGGCAGGCGGGCATGACTCTTTTCGCTATGAGGGTCTGAACGCTATCGGTCTGAAACGGCGGGGTTTTACGCCGGAGAAGATAACGCTGGTTAAAAATGCATACCGGATTCTCTTTCAGTCGGGGCTTCTTCTGGGTAACGCCCTTGAAAAGGTGAAGAGTGAACTGCCTCAGGAGCCGGAGATCAGAGAGATTCTTGACTTTTTTGCCTCGGGGCAATACGGCCGGAAATTCATCAGGCCATACAACAACTAATTTTGAGGGTGCTGCATTATGTCCCGTTGGGCAATCGGTATTGACCTTGGAGGTACGGCGATCAAGGCGGCGGTCGTCATGGAGGAGAGTGGAATCCTCACCGAGAGGAGTATTCCAACTGAAACTGCATCCGGTCCTGCGGGGGTTGTGGTACAGCTTGCATCCATTATTTCTGATCTCTACCGGGGAGCACTGCTGACTCTTGATCCCGAACGGTTTGCCGGTACCGGACTTGGCGCACCGGGTGCGGTCGATGCTGAAAAAGGGGTGTTGAGCTATCCGCCCAATCTGCCGGGCTGGACCATCTTTGCGTTGCGGGATGAATTGCAGAGCCGCCTGAAGAGAGAGGAAAATCTTGAGATGACGGTGATTCTGGAAAATGATGCCAATGCGGCGGCATTGGGGGAGGCTGTGTTTGGCGCCGGCCACAGCTTCCGGGATTTTCTGCTGGTTACACTCGGTACCGGTGTTGGCGGAGGGATAATTCTGAACCGGAAACTCTATCGCGGCCCGAATGGTACCGCCGGCGAACTCGGATTCATGATTATCGATTTCGAAGGGGAAGCCGTTCATGCCGGTATTCGGGGCACCATTGAAGGGCTTATCGGCAAAGAGCAGATTGTGGCACTTGCACGCCGGATGATTGAAGCGAGCCCCACCGGCTCCTCGGTCTGCCTGCTCTGTAATCATGACTATACCAGGCTTTCGCCCCGCCATCTTGAAAAAGCTGCACTTGAAGGAGACGAGCTCTCCCTTGCAGTCTGGAACCGGGTTGGTTCAATTCTTGGTGTGGGGCTTGCCAGTGTCGTGGCGCTTATGGATATCCGGAAATTTGTCATCGGCGGAGGTATTTCGGCTGCCGGAAACCTTGTGTTTACTCCTGCCCTGGAACAGATCAGGCGCTCCACGCTTCCTCCCATGCATGAGGGTCTTGAGCTGGTTCCAGCCCGTCTTGGCAACAAGGCAGGAGTGTATGGTGCCGCAGCGCTCTGCTTCGGCGGAACATAACCGGTGAGATCATGCTTGAAGAGCTGCTTCATCTTCTCTGCCCCAATGTCTGCATTGTCTGCAGAAAAGGACTTGTTCCCGGAGAAAAGTATTGCTGCAGCTCCTGCATGGAGGAGTTCGACTCGTTTTCAACGCCATCGGCATCAGACGCGATGCTTCGTCATACCATTGCTTCGCGGTTCGGCGGAACCTTCAATTTTGAAAAGGGATGGTGCCGTTACCTCTTTCACAAAGAGAGTTCGCTGCAACAGGCGCTTCATGCCATGAAATATGAAGGGCTCTTCAATCTCGCAAACAGTTTTGGCCGGCAGTTGGGAGCGTGGATGCTTGAGGGGTGTAACTCCCCTGATATTGACTGCATTGTTCCGGTTCCGCTTCATTCGCTGAAAAAAATCGAACGATCCTACAACCAGTCCGAAAAAATTGCAGAAGGGATCGCCGCGGTATTGCACAAGCCTCTTCGCCGTGATCTGCTGAAGAGAGTGCGCAATACACGCTCTCAGACCGGACTTTCGGCAGCGGCACGGAAAAAGAATGTAGATGGAGCATTTCAGACTTTACCGGCACTCACCGTGCGCCACCTGCTTCTTGTCGATGATGTGGTGACAACAGGGGCGACCATGGCTGCCGCCGCCGCCGCGCTCCGCAGTGGAGGCGCTGAGCGTATTTCAATTGCCGCAGTTGCTTTGGCTGCAAAGGAGTAAAGAGGCTATGGAACTGTTTTATACATCACGCGAGCATATCGATATTGATGCCGGGCGCATCGTGATTGACAGCGATGAGTTTCATCATCTTGCGCGTGTTTTGAGAAAACAGAAGGGAGCGGTGATTCTTGTAACCGATGGCAACGGAATTCGCTGTGAGGCCAGGATTTCAGAGGTCGGCAAATCGTCGCTTGAAGCGGAAATTCTTGACCATCGCCTTGTCGGTGAGCCGAAAACCGGCGTTACGGTCGCGCTCTCCATGCTCAAGAATCCGCAGCGGTTCGAGTGGTTTCTCGAAAAGGCTACCGAACTCGGCGTCTCGTCCATCATTCCCATGATTACGGCGCGCACACTCGCCCAGCCATCAAAAGAGAGGGTCCAGGGGAGGCTTAAACGGTGGAAAACCATTGTGCTCTCAGCGGCACGTCAGTCAAAACGCTGCTATCTGCCCGCGCTCAGTGAGCCGCTCACCTTTGCCCAGGTCTCAGCGCTGCGGGGCTATGATCTCAGGCTGATTCCCTACGAAGCCTCGGAGGAGGCTCCGAAAGTTGAGTTTGCCGGGAAAAATACGCTTTTCATGATCGGCGGTGAAGGCGGATTTACAGGCAGTGAGGTGGAGAAAGCCAAAACCGCCGGTTTTTGTGAGATTTCGCTGGGAAGAACTATTCTCAGGGCTGAAACCGCCGGCATATTTGCGGTTGCACTGGTTCGAATCCGGTTGCTTGGGGAGGAGCGCTCCGAGTGGTTTTAGGGTTCGGGGTGGTCAGGAGAGAGAAAATGAAATCAAACAACCATAATTATGAACAGCATCAAAGCCAATCAGATCATACTTCTACTTGTATTACTGTTCATTTCGGCCCTCTTTTTTGCCATGATCCGCTATTTTTTCATGGCTATTTTTCTTGCGGCCATCTTTTCTGCACTTGCCATGCCGCTTTTCAACCGATTCAATGGATGGTTCAGAGGAAGCCAGAGCCTTAGTGCGGCCATGACCATTGTCACGCTTCTTCTTGTGGTTTTTCTCCCTCTCGCGGCACTCCTTGGTGTTGTTGCTTCACAGGCGGTCCGCCTGAGCAGTATCGCGCTGCCCCTGATACAGCAGCAGATCAAGGAGCCTGCGGTTTTTGATCAGCAGCTGCGTACGCTGCCCTTTTATGATGAACTTGCGCTCTATCGTGAGGAGATCCTCAAAAAAGCAGGGGAGCTCGCTTCACAGGCAGGGTCACTGCTTTTCAGCTCCATCTCCTCATTTACCGTCTCCGCGGTCAATGACCTGTTTCTGCTCTTTATCTTTCTCTACACCATGTTCTTTTTTTTAAAGGACGGTCAGCTTTTCCTGGACAGGATTCTCGCCTGTCTTCCCCTTACCAAGAGCGATGAATACAGGCTTCTTGACCGCTTTCTTTCGGTGACGAGGGCTACGCTCAAAGGGACGCTCGTCGTGGGAGTTGTCCAGGGCTCTCTTGCCGGGCTTGCCCTTCATGTTGCCGGAATCGAGAGTGCCATTTTCTGGGGAACTGTCATGTCGGTTATTTCGGTTGTGCCGGTTCTCGGTCCTCCGATCGTATGGGTTCCTGCCGTCATCTATCTTGCCGCAACCGGACAGTATCCTCAAGCTATAGGCGTTGCGCTCTTCTGCAGCATTGTTGTCGGTCAGATTGACAATATTATCCGTCCTATTCTGATCGGGCGCGATACACGGATGCATGAGCTGCTGATATTTTTCAGCACGCTTGGGGGCATCGGGTTTTTCGGACTTTTCGGATTTATTCTCGGTCCCATTATCGCTGCGCTTTTTGTTACGCTGTGGGAGATGTACGCCGAGAGCTTCAGCGAATTTCTTGCAGAGATTAAAGGCGAAAAGCCCGCAGGGGAGTGATGAACGGCTTTGGCCAACAGAGCAGAGCGGTAAAAACAGCAACAAAAAAGCGACCCGGTGGTCGCTTTTTTGTTGCTGTTTGCGGGTGATGCGCTCAGTTGCTTCTGACAACCTCTTCAGCTGCGAAGAAGAACGATGCCTCGATAGCGGCGTTTTCGACAGAGTCGGAACCGTGGATGATGTTCTCACCCTTGCTGTCGGCATAGAGCTTGCGGATCGTACCTTCATCGGCCTGGGCCGGATCGGTTGCCCCGATAACGGTACGGAAGTCGGCAACGGCATTGGCCTTCTCAAGAATCATCGGTACGCAGGGGCCTGACGACATGAACTCAACCAGTTCGCCGTAAAAAGGGCGTTCACGGTGCACGGCATAAAATTCTCCGGCGGTCTCTTTGGTGAGTCTGGTCTTTTTCATGGCTACAACCCGGAAGCCTGCGCGTTCAATTTTGTCGATAACTGCACCGATAAGCTGCTTGCGGACACAGTCCGGCTTGAGGATGGTAAGCGTTCTTTCCATGGTGTGTGTATGCGTTTGCGTTACTGAAGAAAAAAGTTTGAGCGAAGATACATAAACTTGCAGGATTATTGAAAAGTATGTGCGGATTTCCCGCTCTTCAAGCATTGCAAGGCGCTGTGATCAGCTCCTTCAGGCAAGAGGTGAAATTTGATGATCATGAATTTTACCGTTATCTTTAATAAACAGATTCAGGCAAGGCATTCAACCTGAAGAGCCTTTTTTTATAACAAGGTCGCCTTTATTAACCCCAATGAAAACTATCATGAAATTCATTGCACCAAAACAGATCGTCCGTCTCTGGATCGTGTTACTGCTTAGTGGACTGAGTATGGTTACGTTTTCAACGCTATCGAATGCGGCAGCTCTCGGTGATGCGACAGGTGGAGGTATTGTCTTTTTTGTCGATAAAACAGGCGAGCATGGCCTGATTGCCGCCAGGCAGGATCTCCTGGGTCACTCAGCCGGTATTAACTATGACGGTTTTTTTACCTGGAAAGATGCCAAAAAAGGTTGTGAAAATCTTGAACTGAACGGCTTCAGCGACTGGTTCCTGCCAAACAAGGAGCAGTTGAACCAGCTCTTTACCGCCAGGGTTCTGGTCGGTGGTTTTGGCGGAAGCGACTACTGGAGCTCCACCGAGAATGGATCAAAAGCAGCCTGGGGTCAGTACTTCCTGAGCGGCGTTCAGTACTCCGGCACAAAAACACACGTTGACCGTGTCCGGGCAATCCGGTCGTTCTGATTCACCTGCGATTCATTGTCAAGGGGGCGGGCCACCGCCCTCTGACAATTTCACGGTTCCCCTTTTTGTGTAAAAAGGACCAAAAGGAGTTCAGGGAGAGCAAAAACCAGGATCAACCCCAGGGCACTCTTTTCTCAACAATCATTTTTCTTCAATACTGTCCACAGCGTCCACTTAAGTCCACCATTTCTTCGTCCACTTGAGTCCACTTCTCTTTTCCTGTAACTCTTGTGCATCATCATGGGCACTCAGCGCATCTCAGCATTTCTTGAAGCTCTCTGTATTCACGGAGAGGAGCGCTATAAGATTGTGCAGGCATTGCGGGAAGTTGTGCTTGCTCTGGATGGCTCGATCACCGAGGAGATTAAATACGGCGGGCTCCTCTTTTCGGCAGGAAAACCATTCTGCGGTATTTTCTCCTTCGCAAAGCACGTTTCGCTTGAGTTCAGCGATGGCGCGGCACTCCCTGACCCACACAGGGTGCTTGAAGGTGACGGGAAATTCCGCCGTCAAATCAAGCTCATATCGCAGGCAGAGATCCACTCAAAGCACATCCCTGAATATCTTGCGCTGGCGTTCAAAGCTGCCGGGACGAATTGATTACCACTAACTGATGGAGCGAGTAAAAAAAATGGAAATAGAGCCGATTGGAATTATACATACGCCCTTCGAGTCAAAGAAGGAGTGCCCAATGCAAACGGTTTATGCATCGGATTCGCCTGGTCGTGTTGAGATATTCATGAACTTTGAAGCCGGTCTGAAGGATATCGAGACATTCTCTCATATTTATCTACTCTATCTATTTGACCGGGCCGGAAAGATAGAGCTGGTACGTCCGACATTTCTTGATGATGAGCCGCACGGCATCTACGCATCAAGACATCCATGCAGACCTAATGGAATAGGGCTCTCTATCGTAAAGTTACTACGCAGGGAAAACAATATTCTGATCGTTGAGGGTGTCGATATGCTGGACGAAACACCGCTATTGGACATTAAACCATACATCCCAAAGTTCGACGCTGTTGTTTCAGCATCTGAAGGGTGGACTGCCGGAAAGCAATGGCGCCCCAAACAGGAAGGCAGAGAGTGATTACATTTCTTTCTTAGCCGAAGCTGTTTTGGGCGTTAAGCCTCCATTGCCTGAATAATCCCGCCTTTTTAGCTCGCTTTACATTTGCCGGAAATATCTGTAGCTTTACAGTGATTTGTGGAGGGTTGTTTATTGCCCCTTTGACAGGTTGTAAGGATTGTCTTTCCATTTTACAGTTTACTAGCAGCCTGTCGGACTAACAAAGCCGCGTAATACATTGGAAAAATGTCTGTAAAGCATTATCTTAGCGTAAGATAATTACTTATTTCAGAGGCTGGAGCCGCAGCATTCATTTCCTGATTTCACACTATGAACATCGACTTTATCATAGCAGATCGTGATACCCCGTTTCTTTTTCCACCGTCAGTACAGGAGTGGTTGCCAAAAGACCATCTGGCCCGATTTGTGGTAGATATGGTGAGCCAACTCGACTTATCATCCCTGAGGGGAACCTATACCGGTAAAGGCTCAAGGGCTTATGATCCGACGATCCTGCTGAGTATGCTTTTTTACGGATATTCAACGGGAGTGTTTTCAAGCAGAAAACTTGAACAGGCGAGCTATGATTCTGTTGCATTCCGCTACATTACCGGCAATCAACATCCGGATCACGATACCATAGCAACGTTCAGGAAACGGTTTTCTGAGGAGTTACAAGGACTGTTTGTTCAGATACTAACCATTGCCCATGAAATGGGGATACTGAAGCTTGAAACCGTGAGCCTTGATGGTACGAAAATCAAGGCCAATGCCTCGAAGCATCAGGCGTTAAGCTGGCAGTACGCGTGTAAAATCGAAACGCAACTCAAAGAAGAAGTCAAGCAATTATGGCTGCTGGCAGATCAAGCCGATCAAGCAATAATACCTGATGGAATGAAGATTCCAGAAGAACTTGAGCGGCGAGAAAAACGTCTTGCAACCATAGCGGAAGCCAAGAAAAAAATTGAAGCAAGAGCAGCAGAACGGTATGATCAGGAAAAGCAAACCTACGAAAACAAGCTTGCCGAACGGGAAAAGAAAGCAAAGGAAAGTGGCAAAAAACCAGGAGGCAAACCGCCAAAACCACCGGAACCAGGTCCAAAACCGCACGACCAGATAAACCTGACCGATGAAGAATCACGGATCATGCCGACAAGCGGAGGCGGATTCGTGCAGGCGTTCAATGCTCAGGCCTGCGTCGATATCGCAACCATGCTCATTGTCGCCGTTCATACGACCCAACAGCCCAATGATAAGCAGCAAATAGAAACGGCAATTGAAGCACTGGAAAAGCTGCCCGAAAAACTCGGTCAAGTCAATGAAATCATAGCGGATACCGGATATTTCAGTAAAGCAAACGTGGATGCATGTGAAGAGGCGGGAATCAATCCGCTTATAGCAGTTGGCAGAGACAAGCATAATCAAAGCCTCGAAGTTCGATTCAATAAACCGGCACCCGTAGCGGAAGATGCAGACAGTGTTACCAAAATGAAATACCGATTGAAAACCCCGGAAGGGAAAGCCATTTATGGCCAGCGCAAGAGCACCGTAGAGCCAGTATTTGGAATTATCAAATCAGTGCTGGGGTATCGACAATTTAAGCGCCGAGGGTTGGAAAATGCCCATGCAGAATGGACGCTGATAAGCCTTGCCTGGAATCTGAAAAGGATGCATGTCTTGGCGAAGCCACGCATAAAAATGCCAGTAATGGCCGCATGTAAAGCAAAATCAGGAGTACAAGGCAACCAATTGTCCGCATTTTGGCGTAATATGTACCAACAATGGTTTTCTATGACCAAAATGCACATAAAAAGGGAGTTCGACGGCTGGTTTGCTGTAAGCTTCTCTATCGTTAGTCCGACAGGCTGCTAG